>NZ_JBFULC010000031.1:0-42755 GCF_056400525.1 Stenotrophomonas sp. P5_A9 | reverse complement strand
GCCCACGGTTGCCGCCCGGACCGCCCGGACCACGATTGCCACCCGGACCGCCGGGGCCGCGTGCACTGGCGCCACCCGGGCCCCGGCTGCCCGGACCACCCGGACCGCGGTTGCCACCGGGACCACCCGGGCCACCGGGACCGCGATTACCGGCCGGACGCGCGCTGCCGTAGGGGCTGACGCCCGGATTGGCGTGGTCGGACGGGAAGCTCGGGGCATTGCCCGGATGCCCGTAGGGGTGACGCGACGGACCCTGGCCGCCCTGGCCACCCCGGTTGCCACCGGCGCCTGCGCCGGCCGGACGACCCTGGCCGCCGTAGCCGCCACGGCTTTCGCCGCCGCGATTCTCGCCGCCGTAACCACCGCCACCGCCACCGCCACCGCCGCCATAGCCACCACGGCCTTCAGCGCCGCCGCCATAGCTGCCGCGCCCCGGGCCGCCTGCGCCACCGGGGCCCTTCGGCTTGCCGTACGGGCGACCCTGGCCGCCGGCACCTGCGCCGGCACCCGGACCACGTGCGCCGGGACCACGGGCTGCGCCGGGGCCGGCATTGCGGTGGCCGCTCGGACCGGTGCTCACACCGTCGGGCACATACCAGCTGCGGAACGCGGCCGGGTTGCCTTCGGGAAGTGCCCGGTTGCCCTTGTCCGGGCGCGCCTTGAACGGACGCTGCGACTGCTTGGCCGCCGCTTCGCCGCTGACCGTCAGGCCGCCCTTGAAGCCGCCGCCCTTGCCACCGCGACCACGGCCGCGCTCTTCGCGCACGTTGTCGAAACGACGCAGTTCGCGGCCTTCATCGGCCGAGTTGTGGCCGTTGACGTAGGCATTGCTGCGGGCACCATCGCGCGACACGCGCACGGTGGTCTTGGCCGCGCGACGCTGTCCGATCACCGGCTGCAGGGTCAGCGCCGACGGCGCGCCTTCTTCCAGCTTCAGTTCGGCGCGCAGCGCCTCGACCTGCTTGGCCGGCAGTTCGACCGACTGGCCACGCAGCAGTTCGCGCGGCAGGCTGACCTTGCCGTAGCGGGTGCGCTTGAGGCGGCTGACCTGGCAGCCCTGCGATTCCCACAGGCGGCGCACTTCGCGGTTGCGGCCTTCCTTGACGACCACGCGGAACCAGTCGTGCGAATCGGTGCCGCCGATGAGTTCGATCTCGTCGAACTTGGCCGGGCCGTCTTCCAGCGCCACGCCACGGGCGAGGCGGTCGACGATGTTGTCCGGCACCTTCTCTTCGCCTTCCGGTGCACGCACGCGTACGACGTACTCGCGCTCGACCTCGTAGGAGGGGTGCATCATCGCGTTGGCCAGCTCACCGTCGGTGGTTGCCAGCAGCAGGCCGGTGGTGTTGATGTCCAGGCGGCCGATCGCGATCCAGCGCGCGCCCTTGAGGGCAGGCAGCGCTTCGAACACGGTCGGGCGACCTTCGGGGTCTTCGCGGGTGGTCACTTCGCCTTCGGGCTTGTTGTAGGCCAGCACGCGCGAGGTTTCGGTCAGCGCGGTGGCCACGAAGCCACGGCCGTCCAGCTCGACCTTGTCGCCGCTCTTGATCGACTGGCCGGTCTGCGCAACTTCACCGTTGACCTTGACCAGGCCATCGGCGATGCGCTGTTCCAGCGCGCGGCGCGAACCGAGGCCGGCCTGGGCCAGCACCTTGTGCAGGCGTTCTTCCAGCTTGGGCTGGTCGGTGGCGGTTTCGCGCTTGAGCGAAAGCTTGTTCAAAGACGGCTTGCGGGGGGTGTCACTCATTTACTTGGCTCCGGCCGGCGACGGGTGCGTCGGCCTCTGGTTCGGGATCGGCTTCGTCAACAGCCACGGTCGTCTTCGCGACGGCGTTGTTTTCGGTTTCGTTCTGGGGCGCCGCGCGCTCTCCCGGCGCGGTATCGGGTTCGCCATCAGGGGCGGTCATTCCAGCGTCGTCGTCGCGGGGCGACAACGGCGCGTTGAATTCGGTATCTGTTTCTGCAGCAACGTCGGGGGCAGGGATCTGCGCGCCGACGGGTGAATTGTCCTGCGATTCTTCTTCACCTGCCAGTGGCAGGTCGGTGTCGTCATTGGCCGCGTCGGCATCCAGCGCGCCCTCCGGGGTGGCTGCGCCGGCGGCCAGGCGACCGGCGGGCTGGCCGTCGTTGTCCAGCGGCAGCTGCGGTTCCAGTTCGCCCAGGTCGCGCAACTCGGACAGCGGCGGCAGCTCGTCCAGGCGCTTGAGCCCGAAGTAATCCAGGAAGCCTTTGGTGGTGCCGAACAGCGCCGGCTTGCCGGGCACGTCGCGGTGGCCGATCACGCGGATCCATTCGCGCTCTTCCAGGGCCTGGATGATGTTGCTGCTCACCGCCACGCCGCGCACCTGCTCGATCTCGCCGCGGGTGATCGGCTGGCGATAGGCGATCAGCGCCAGCGTTTCCAGGGTGGCACGGGTGTAGCGGGTCTTGCGTTCGGTCCACAACCGGCTGATGTAGCCGTGGACCTCGTTGGTGACCTGGAAGCGGAAGCCGGAGGCCACCTCGACCAGCTCGACGCCGCGATCGGCGCAGGCCTCGCGCAGCAGTTCCAGCGCGCGTTCGATGCTGCCCGGCGGTGCCGGTTCCTCTTCGGGGAACAGGCCCTGCAGCTGCGCCAGGGTCAGCGGCTGGCTGGACGCCAGCAGCGCGCCTTCGACGATACGGTTGATCAGCGGTTGATCCATGCGTGGGTCGGGTGCTCAGTCGGATGCGTTGGCGGCGTCGGCGTCGTCGAACTCGCTGTTGAACTGCAGCGGTTCGTTGGTGTTGCCGGCGGCCAGGGATTTGACGTAGATCGGCGCCAGCGGTGCTTCCTGGACGATGTCCAGCAGCTGTTCCTTGGCCAGTTCGAGCAGGGCCAGGAAGGTGACCAGCACCCCCAGCTTGCCTTCTTCGGCGGTGAACAGCGATTCAAAACGGTAGAACCGGCCATCTTCCAGCCGGCCCAGCACATCGCCCATGCGCTGGCGGACACTCAGGGCCTCGCGCTTGATCGCGTGGCCGGTGAACAGCTCGGCGCGCTTGAGCACGTCGTACAACGCCACCAGCATTTCCTTCAGGTCCACCGGCGGTGGCAGCTTCACCGCAGCCCGGTCGGGGACGAAGGCATGGGCCAGGCTGGTGTCGCGGTCCTGGCGGGGCAGGCTGTCGATGTCCTCGGCTGCCTGCTTGAAACGTTCGTACTCCTGCAGCCGCCGCACCAGCTCGGCGCGCGGATCGGCTTCCTCGCCCTCGATGCTGGGCGGCCGCGGCAGCAGCATCCGCGACTTCACTTCGGCCAGGATCGCCGCCATCACCAGGTACTCGGCCGCCAGTTCGAAGCGCAGCTCCTGCATGACGTTGATGTACTCGACGTACTGCCGGGTGATCTCGGCCACCGGGATGTCCAGGATGTCCAGGTTCTGCCGGCGGATCAGGTACAGCAGCAGGTCCAGCGGACCTTCGAACGCATCCAGGATGACTTCCAGCGCATCCGGCGGGATGTACAGGTCCTGCGGAATCTGCAGGACCGGTTGACCATGCACTACAGCCAGCGGCATTTCCTGCTGCTGTGGGGCGGTCGGCCGGGTTTGCGGGTTCGCGTCGAGCGCGAGTTCGGAGGTCATCAAGTTGACGTCTGTATTGCAACGGACCGGTCGCCGCGCCGTGCCCGCAGCCGGAGCATTCCGGGCGGTACGATGGCTGGCCATGACACGCCTGGGTCGGCGCGGTTCCACACTTCGAACACAAAGGCGCGCCGCGATGGGCAGCGACAGAACTACAAGGAGGTCGTCTACGTGTGCTGGTGTGGGGCAGCGGGTCGGTCGTCGGGTGGCAGTGAAGCCTTGTGCCGACGGGGCTGCTGCGTCCAGCCACGTGCAATGGATCCAAGAGTACGGGTTCAGGCCCGCAGTGTCCAGCGAGGCGGGCTAGAATCGCCGGGTTCGTTTAGCTGAACCCTGGAGTTGCCTGTGTGGTATGTGATTGAAGGCTATGACGGCGCCGATGTTCTGGCCGCCCGCATGTCGGTGCGCGAGGCGCATCTGGCCCGTTTGACCGCCCTGCGTGATGAGGGCCGCCTGCTGCTGGCCGGGCCGTGTCCGGCCATCGACAGCGAGGACCCGGGCCCGGCCGGCTTCAGCGGCAGCGTGGTGATCGCCGAATTCGGCTCGCTCGCGCTGGCCCGGGCCTGGGCTGATGCCGATCCGTACGTGGCCGCCGGGGTCTACACCCGCGTGCAGGTGCGCCCGTTCCGCAAGGTGCTGCCGTGAACCGGGTCGAGCGCATCCGCGCGGCCCTGCAGCAGGCGCTGGACCCGGAGCTGCTGGAAGTGGAGGACGACAGCCACCGCCATGCCGGGCATGAGGGCGCGCGCGACGGTCGCGGCCATTTCAACGTGCATGTGGTCAGCGCCGCCTTCGAGGGCACGCTGCCACTTGCGCGCCACCGGGCCGTCTATGCCGCTTTGGGCAGCATGATGGACACCGATATCCATGCGCTGTCCATCCGTGCCGAGGCCCCGGCCAAAAACCGCTGAAACCCTTGTCCTGCCTTGTCCTGGCGAGTCCCCTGAGGGACCGCCAAGGACAGGTTTGCGTTACCGCCGTACGACATTGGCCTAACGTAGTGTTTACATTCAGGATTGAAAACGCTTACATTCCGCGCCAAGCCCCAGATCTCTAAGCCGTGGAGGGCGGCGAAGTGAACAAGGCAGCCATCACAATCAAAGATGTAGCCCGCGAAGCCCGGGTCTCCGTGGCCACGGTCTCGCGTGCGCTCAATGGACACGAAAATGTCGCCGAACCGGTGCGCAAGCTGGTGCTGGAGGTGGCTGCGCGTCTGCGCTATACCCCGCATGCGGCGGCCCGCAGCCTGAGCAGCCGGCGCACCAACACCATTGGCGTGGTCCTGCCGGACCTGTACGGCGAGTTCTTCTCCGAGTTGATGCGCGGCATCGACGGGGTCGCCCGTGAGCGTCGCCAGCACCTGCTGGTGTCCAGCTACCACGGCGACCAGGAGCAGCAGGGTGCGGCGCTGCGCGCGATGCGTGGCCGGGTCGACGGCCTGCTGGTGCTGTCCCCGTATGCGGAAAGCCCCGGGTTCCTGACCGACAACCTGCCGCAGTCGCTGCCGACGGTGCTGATCAACACCTATCTGCCCGAGCAGGATCATCCGGTGCTGAGCATCGATGACCATGCCGGCGCGATGGCGATGACCCGCCATCTGCTCGATGTCGGCCACCGCCGCATCGCGTTCATTTCTGGTCCGGATCTCAACTTCGATGCCCGCGAACGTCTGCGCGGTTTCCGCGATGCGTTGTCCGCCTTCGGCGCGGATGCGGCAGGGATCGAGTTGCCCGGTGACTTTGACGAAGCCTCCGGCCATCGCGCCGGACAGGAGTTGCTGGCAGCCGGTGCGCTGCCCGATGCGGTGTTCGCCGCCAACGACATGATGGCGCTGGGGTGTCTGTATGCGTTCGCGCAGGCAGGCGTGCGGGTACCGGCCGATGTCGCCCTGGCGGGCTTCGATGACATTCCGCTGGCGCGTTTCGTTCACCCATCGTTGACCACGATGCAGGTGAGTATCGCCGACCTCGGCGATAAGGCGATGACGCGTCTGTTGCAGTTGATGGACAGCAACAACACGGAAGCGGCCGGCGACAAGCAGACGCTTGTACCGAGCCTGATCGTGCGTGACTCAAGCAAGCCCAGAAACGAGCCGTAGGTCACGACCGTTGGTCGTGGCGCATTAAAACCACGTAATAAAAAAACGACAGGGGCCGCAAAGACGGCCACCACCACCCGGAGATTTACATGACGTATTCCAATCACCGCAATCGCACGCCGGCTCGCAGCCTGCTGACGAGCGCCTTGGTCACCTGCCTGATGCTGGGCGCCGCCCCGAGCCTGATGGCGCAGTCGGCCACCTCCTCGCTGCGCGGCCAGGTTGCCCAGGCCGACGCCGGCACCGAAGTGACCGCGACCAACCTGGCCAGCGGCACCGTGCGTCGCGCGACCACCCGCGCCGACGGCAGCTACTCGCTGATGGGCCTGGATCCGGGCACCTACGACGTCGTGGCCAATGGCCAGACCCAGAAGGTGACGGTGACCGTGGCCTCGACCGCGACCCTGAACTTCGGCGGCGCGCCGGCCAACGGCAGCACCGCCAACGCCACCAACCTGGACACGGTCAACGTCGTTGCACCGACCCTGCTGCAGGAAGTGCGTACCTCCGAAGTGGGCAAGACGGTGAGCCTGCAGCAGATCCAGACCACCCCGCAGGTGTCGCGCAACTTCCTGGAATTCGCCGACGCGGTCCCGGGCTTGATCTTCACCCGTGATGCCAAGGGCAACACCTCGCTGCGCGGCGGTGCCACCAATGCCGACGGCACCAATGTCTACATCGACGGCGTGGGCCAGAAGAGCTACGTCAAGGGCGGCGGCGTGGCCGGCCAGTCCGGCAGCGCCGGCAACCCGTTCCCGCAGCTGGCCATCGGCGAATACAAGGTCATCAGCGGCAACTACAAGGCCGAGTATGGCCAGGTGTCCAGCGCGGCCGTGACCGCGGCGACCAAGTCCGGTACCAACGAGTTCAAGGGTGAAACCTTCTACCGTTACACCAACGAAGACATGCGCGCCAAGACCCCGGCCGAGCGTCAGGCTGGCCAGACCAAGGAGGCGTCGGCCGAGAAGGAATATGGTTTTGCATTGGGTGGCCCGATCATCCAGGACAAGGCCCACTTCTTCGTGACCTATGAAGCCAAGCGCTTCGACCTGCCGGTCACCATCGCGCCGGAAGGCTCGGTCACCAACCGCGTCGGCCTGCTGCCGGCAGACGCCGCCGCCGGCCTCGGCCCGGCCAGCCAGCCGTTCGAGCAGGACCTGATCTTCGCCAAGATCGACTTCGAGCCGACCGACAACGATCGCATCGAGCTGAGCTTCCAGGACCGCGACGAGACCCAGCAGCAGTTCAGTGGTCAGACCGCGCCGGAAGCCGGCCGTGAAGTGGTGAACACCGACCGTCGTTACGCGCTGCGCTGGAACCACAGCGGCGAGCGTTACTACAACGAAATGATGCTCACCCATGAAGATTCGTTCAACAACCCGACCCCGCTGACCCTGGGCAACGGCTTCACCTACACCGCGCCGGACGGCACCGAAGACCGTACCCTGGTGAAGATCGGTGGCGCCTCGGCGCTGGATTCGCAGGTGAAGGGCCAGAAGGGCTGGGCGATTGAGGACAACCTGACCCTGGATGGCATCCAGTGGGCCGGTGACCACACCATCAAGATGGGCGCCAAGTACAAGCAGATCGACCTGTACGCCTCCGATGCGGCGCAGATCAATCCGCAGTTCACCTACTCGCTGGGCGATCCGGACTTCCCGTCCGACATCCCGTACAAGGCGCAGTTCGTCAAGCCGGTGAACGGCGTAACGGGCGTGTCCGGCGAAGTGCGTTCGAAGTCCAAGCAGATCGGCCTGTTCATCCAGGACGACTGGCAGGTCAACGACCACCTGCAGCTGAACATCGGCCTGCGCTGGGACTACGAAAAGACCCCGGCCTACCTGGACTTCGTGACCCCGCAGGCCGTGGTCGATGCGATCTACTCGCAGGACCCGCGCGCTGCCGCTGGCCAGACCTTCGCCGATACGCTGGCGCTGGGCGGGCTGGACATCAGCAACTACATCAGCAACGGCCACAACCGCAAGGCGTTCAAGGATGCCTGGCAGCCGCGCCTGGGCTTCTCGTATGACATCAACGCCGACGAGCAGCACGTGATCCACGGTGGTGCCGGTCGTTCGTATGACCGCGACCTGTTCGACAACCTGCAGCTGGAAACCACCAAGCTGGCCCTGCCTCAGCCGACCGTCTACTTCCGCAACCCGGCCACCGGCAGCTGCCTCAACGGCCAGGCTGCCTGCTATGACTGGAACCCGAACCTGCTCAACGGTATCGGCAACCTGCAGTCGCTGGTCGGTTCGACCAGCAATGCCGGCCTGGAAGTGGATCTGCTGAACAACAACCTGAAGGTGCCGTACTCCGACCAGTTCAGCCTGGGCATGAGCAACCAGGTCGGTGACTGGCTGACCGATGCCACCATCTCCCGCACGCTGAGCTACGACGGCTTCGCCTTCACCCTGGGCAACCGCTACCCGACCGGCCAGTTCTTCGATGACCCGCGCCTGTGCGGTGGCACCGACCCGGGCCTGAGCCAGGCCTGGAGCTGCAACGTGCCGGGCTTCGGCAGCCTGATCATCGGCCAGCAGGGCATCAAGACGCGCGCAACGCAGGTGCTGCTGTCGGCACAGAAGCCGTTCACCAAGGAAAGCGGCTGGGGCACCTCCATCGCCTACACCTGGACCACCGCACGCCACAACCGCGACATCAATGAGAAGTACGCGTTCGACCGTGGCCTGATCGAGGACTACCCGACCATCCGCTCCAACGGCGCACCGCGTCACCGCCTGGTGCTCACCGGTTCGTATGCCGGCTTCTGGGACATCACCTTCGGCGGCAAGATCACCCTGGCCACCCCGACCGCGGTGAACGACTGGTACCCGGTCACCCAGTCGACCGGCTTCGACCTGCCGACCCCGGGCGCCGCGGTGCCCAATGGCAACGGCAAGTTCCTGCTCGGTGGCAAGATCTTCGGCTACCGTTCGGTCGACCTGCAGGCCACCAAGACGTTCAAGATGCCGGGCGATACCGAGCTGTATGCGCGTATCGACATCATCAACGTCTTCAACTTCGACAACTTCTCCAACTACAACTACACCAAGTCCAACGGCAAGTTGCTGGCCAGCTACAACGAGACCGGCGATATCGTCGGTACGCCGCGCCAGGTCAAGGCGGAAGTCGGCTTCCGCTTCTGATTCCTGCAATACCCGGCATCGTCCAAAGGGACGGTGCCGGGCAGTACCGCCGACCGGCTTGGGCCGGCCGGCGGGACTGTACAGGCGCTTGCCGTCCACGGATGGGCAAGCGCGTGTGCGGTAGGTGCCGACCGTTGGTCGGTACGCAGACGGTCCGCTCTGGCGGATTTTTTTTGATCGTGATCTGTAAACGATTTCAGCTTGGTTGAGGCTATGCTCTGCAGCACGAACATGCGCAAAAGGTGGTGGTCGATGAATGCATCTCGGATGGTGTCGCTGGCGTTGCTCTCCGTGGCCGTCGCCGGTTGCCAGAAGCAGGCGCCGGACAAGCCCGAAAAGCCGAAGCCGCCGGTCATCCTGGTCGAGGCTGACGTGCCGCCGCGCCCGATGAAGCCCGAGCTGCCGCCGCTGTTTGACGATATCGAGCGCCGCACGTTCCAGTTCTTCTGGGACACCACCAACGAAGTCAATGGCCTCAGCCCGGACCGCTATCCCTCGCGTCCGTTCGCCAGCATCGCCTCGGTCGGTTACGCGCTTACCGCCTATCCGATCGGCGTGGAGAACGGCTGGGTCAGCCGTACCCAGGCCGTGGACCGCACCCTGCTGACGCTGAAGTTCTTCCGCGACCTGCCGATGGGGCCGCAGCGCACCGGCAAGGGCGGCTACAAGGGCTTCTACTACCACTTCCTGGACATGCAGAAGGGCGCGCGCTACGACAGCTGGGTGGAGCTCTCCAGCGTGGACACCGCGCTGCTGATGATGGGCGTGCTGTTTGCCCAGTCGTACTACACCGGTGACGATTCGCGCGAGAAGGAAATCCGCGACATCGCCGAGACCCTGTACAAGCGCGTGGACTGGCCGTGGCTGCAGCAGCGCGCGCCGCTGATCTCGATGGGCTGGTTCCCCGAGAGCGGCTTCATCGACCACGACTGGATGGGCTACAACGAGGCGATGATGGTCTACATCCTCGCGCTCGGCTCGCCGACCCATCCGGTCAGCCCGGATGCCTGGACGGTGTGGACGCGCACCTACGACAACGACTGGGGCGTCTACCAGGGCCAGGAATACCTGTCCTTCGGGCCGTTGTTCGGCCATCAGTACACGCATGTGTGGGTGGACTTCCGTGACATCCAGGATGCCTACATGCGCGAGCGCGGCAGCACCTACTTCCTCAACAGCCGCTCGGCCGCGCTGGCCCAGCGCGAGTACGCCATCGCCAATCCGATGAACTGGAAGGACTATGGCGAAAACGTGTGGGGCCTGACCGCCAGCGATGGTCCGCAGAACACCACCCAGGAGTACCGCGGCGAGCAGCGTCAGTTCCGCCATTACTCCTCGCGCGGCGCCGGCCTGCGCGAAAACTTCGACGACGGCACGATCGCCCCGACCGCGGCCATCGCCTCGGTGGTGTTCGCCCCGGAAGAAGTGATCCCGGCCACGCTGGAATTGCACAAGCGCTACGGCGACTACATCTATTCCAGCTACGGGTTCCTGGATTCGTTCAATCCCAGCTTCAACTACGACATCCCGATCAAGACCGGTCGGCTGGTGCCCGACCGCGGCTGGGTGGCCAGTGACTACATCGGCATCGACCAGGGCCCGATCCTGACCATGATCGCCAACTACCGGAACGATTTCGTCTGGGACGTGATGAAGAAGAACGTGCACATCCGCAGGGGCCTGGAACGGGCCGGCTTCAGCGGTGGCTGGTTGACCCCCGAAGGCGAGGACCAGCCGATGGAACTGCAGAAAGATGAAAAGGCGGCCTCGGCGCGCTCGGTCGGCATCGCCGAATCGCGCGCGGCAGCGGCCCAGGAACAGAAGAACAGTTCCAATACGAACCGCAACCAGCAGCAGGGGAAGTAAGCAGTGCCATTGTCGTCGCGCCCCACGCTGGGTCTGAGTCTGTTCCTGCTGCTGGTCGGCAGCGTGTTGCTGGGTGGCTGTCGCAAGGAGCCCGAAGGGGTCACCGTGCGCTTCTGGGCGATGGGCCGCGAGGCCGAGGTGGTCAGCGGCCTGATCAGCGAGTTCGAAGCGGAAAATCCCGGTATCCACGTCGATGTGCAGAACATCCCATGGACGGCCGCGCACGAGAAGCTGTTGACCGCCTTCGCCGCCGACGGGCTGCCGGACGTGTGCCAGCTCGGCAATACCTGGATCCCCGAGTTCGCCGAGCTCAACACGTTGGTGCCGCTGCAGCCGTACGTGGCCCAGTCCAAGGTGGTGGATCCGGCCGACTACTTCCAGGGCATCTGGGACACCAACGTCGTGCATGACGAGCTGGTCGGGGTGCCGTGGTATGTCGATACGCGCCTGCTGTACTACCGCAAGGACCTGCTGGCCCAGGCCGGCTACGACCACCCCCCGCGCACCTGGGCGGAGTGGAACGAGATGATGGCGGCCATCAAGAAGATGCAGGGGCCCAAGCGCTATGCGGTGCTGATGCCGATCAACGAGTTCGAGCAGCAGCTGTCCTTCGCCCTGCAGCAGCCCGACCCGCTGCTGCGCGATGACGACACCCGCGGCAATTTCAGCAGCCCGGGCTTCCGCAAGACGTTGGGCTTCTACGAAAACATGTTCGCCCAGGGCTGGGCACCGCGCATGTCCGAGACGCAGATCTCCAACGTGTGGGATGAGTTCTTCCGCGGCTTCAACGTGTTCTACCTGTCCGGCCCGTGGAATATCCGCGAGTTCAAGAAGCTGCAGCCCAAGGAACTGGAAGGCAAGTGGGGCACCGCCGCACTGCCGGGTCCGGACGGCCCGGGCGCAGGCATCGCCGGTGGCACCAGCCTGGTGATCTTCCGCTCCTCGCAACAGAAGGAAGCGTCGTGGAAGCTGATCGAATTCCTGTCGCGCCCGGCGATCCAGGAACGTTTCCATTCCATCATCGGCGACCTGCCGCCGCGGCGCAGCACCTGGGAATACCCCTCGCTGGCCAATGACCCGCTGGCGCAGCCGTTCCGCGACCAGCTGGAACGCGTCAAGCCCACGCCGAAGGTGCTGGAGTGGGAGCGGATCGTGCAGGAAATGCGGATCATCACCGAACAGGTGGTGCGTGGTGGCCTCGACCAGGATGTGGCAGTGAAGGAACTGGACAAGCGCGTGGACAAGGTCCTCGCCAAGCGCCGTTGGATGCATGAACGCGATGCGCAGGAGAAGGCCGCCGGTACCGGCGTGCATTCCAGCGCAGTGGGGGCGGCGCAATGAAGCAGCGTTCGCTCGCCGGCTGGATGTTCGCCGGCCCGGCCATCCTGGTCATCGGCGTGTTCTTCGGCCTCCCGGTGTTCTCGGCGCTGGCACTGAGCATCACCGACTTCGACCTGTACTCCCTGGCCGACGGGGGCAACCTGCGCTTCGTCGGGCTGGGCAACTACATCGACCTGCTGCAGACCCCGATGTTCTGGAAGTCGCTGTGGAACACCACCTACTTCGTGATCGTCGGCGTGCCGATGTCGATCGCGGTGTCGCTGGGTGCGGCGATCCTGCTCAACGCCCCGGCCGCGCGCTTCAAGGCGCTGTTCCGCACCGCGCTGTTCGCCCCGGTGGTGACCACGCTGGTGGCGGTGGCGGTGATCTGGCGCTACCTGTTCCATACCAGCTACGGTCTGGTGAACTACGGCCTGGGCCACCTCGGGATCAGCCCGATCGACTGGCTGGGCGATCCCAACTGGGCCATGCCGACCATCATGCTGTTCGCGGTGTGGAAGAACTTCGGCTACAACATGGTGATCTTCCTGGCCGGCCTGCAGGCGATCCCGCATGACCTGTACGAGGCCGCGCGCATCGACGGCGCCTCGCGCTGGAAGCAGTTCCTGCACATCACCCTGCCGATGCTCGGCCCGGTGCTGCTGGTGGTCGGGGTGATTACCGTGTCCGGCTACTTCCAGCTGTTCGCCGAGCCCTACGTGATGACCCGCGGCGACCCACTGCAGAGCACCGTCAGCGTGCTGTATTTCATGTTCGAAGAAGGCTTCAAGTGGTGGAACCTGGGGCGTGCCTCCGCGGTGGCGTTCCTGCTGTTCCTGATCATCCTGGCCGTCACCAGCGTCATGCTGCGTTTCGGCCGCAAGAGGCAGTTGGTATGAGTCGTGAAATCGGCCAGTCGCGCTGGCATGCATGGTGGATCAATGGGGGCCTGACCGTGCTGGCGCTGGTCAGCCTGGCGCCGTTGCTGTGGATGCTGTCGGTGTCGTTCATGCCCACTGGCGAGGCGGCRCATTTCCCGCCGCCGCTGCTGCCGTCCTCGGTGACCACCGCGAACTACCACGAGTTGTTCGCGCGCACCGGCATGGGCAACAACTTCATCAACAGCCTGGGCGTGTCGCTGGCGATCACGCTGGGCTCGCTGCTGCTCAACACCATGGCTGGCTATGCGTTCGCCAAGCTGCGTTTCGCCGGCCGCGAGCGCATCTTCCAGGTGCTGCTGGCGGCGCTGGTGATTCCGGCGCAGGTGGCGATGCTGCCGCTGTTCCTGCTGATGAAGCAGCTGGGCCTGGTCAACAGCTTCGGCGGCGTGGTCGTGCCGGCGTTGGCCAGCGTGTTCGGCATCTTCCTGGTGCGCCAGTACGCACGCTCGATCCCCGATGAGCTGCTGGAAGCGGCGCGCATGGACGGGGCAGGGGAGATGCGCATCTTCTTCCAGATCGTGCTGCCGATGCTCAAGCCGGTGCTGGTAACGCTGTCGATCTTCACCTTCATGGGCGCCTGGAACGATTTCATGTGGCCGTTGATCGTGCTGACCGACCAGGAGCACTACACTCTGCCAGTCGCCCTGGCCACCCTGTCGCGCGAACACATCATGGACGTGGAGATGATGATGGCCGGTGCGGTGGTCACGGTGGTGCCGGTGCTGCTGCTGTTCCTGGCATTGCAGCGTTACTACATCCAAGGTCTGCTGCTGGGGAGTGTCAAAGGGTGAAACATGCCGTCGTCGCGGTGGGTCTGGGTCTTGGGCTGATGTGGTCGATGGCGGCCCCGGCCGCCGCGCCGGCAGCGTTGCCGGCACCGAAGGTGCTGGACAGCTTCGACGACATGAGTCCGTGGAAGCTGGTGGTGTCCGACCAGGTCAGCGGTTCGCTGCGCAGCGTGGTCGGCAGTGGCGGCGGGCGCGCGCTGTGCGTGGACTACGATTTTCACGACGTTTCCGGCTACGTCGGCATCCGCCGCGAGCTGGGCATCGAGTACCCGGCCAACTACCAGTTCGGCCTGCAGCTGCGCGGCGACTCCCCGTCCAACGACCTGCAGTTCAAGCTGATCGACGCCAGCGGTGACAACGTGTGGTGGGTCAACCGGCCCGGCTACACCTTCCCCAAGGCGTGGAGCAGCGCGCAGTACCGCGCGCGCCAGATCGAGAAGGCCTGGGGGCCGTCCAAGGAAACCACGCTCGCCCGCAGCGCCGCGATCGAATTCACGATTTACAGCAAGGTGGGCGGCAAGGGCACGGTGTGCTTCGACCGCTTGACCCTGCAGGGCCTGCCGCCGATGGATACCTCGGCGTTGACGCCGTCGGTGATCGCCGACACCGCCACCGCACTGCAGAGCCGCATCGCCGACGGCAAACCGGACACGGTGTGGATCAGCGGCGGCGTGGCCGAGCAGACCATCAGCCTGGACCTGCACAAGGTGCGCGAGTTCGGCGGTGCGGTCATCCAGTGGCTGCCGGGACTGGAAGCCACCCGGTACGTGGTGCGCACCTCGCAGGATGGCCGTAGCTGGAAGGAAGTGCGCGAGGTGGTCGGTGGCGGTGGTGACCGCGACTGGCTGGCGCTGCCCGATACCGAGGCGCGCTACCTGCGTTTCGACCTCAAGGGCGGCCCCAGCTGGCGCTACGGCATCCGCGATATCAGCCTGAAACCGCTGGATTTCGCCGACACCCCCAATGACTTCATCCGCTCGGTCGGTGCCGACCTGCCACGCGGTTCGGTGCCGCGCGGTTTCAGCGGCGAACAGCCGTACTGGACGCTACTGGGCCTGGATGGTGGCCGCGAACAGGCATTGATCGGCGAAGACGGCGCGCTGGAAGTGGCCAAGGCCAGCTTCAGCGTCGAGCCGTTCGTGCTGGTGGACGGCAAGAAGCTGCTGAGCTGGGCCGATGTGACCAGCAGGCAGTCGCTGCAGGACGATTACCTGCCCATCGCCAGCGTCGACTGGAGCCACGACAAGGCCGCGCTGCAGGTCACCGGCTTCGTGCAGGGCACCCCCGACAAGGCGCAGCTGGTCGGTCGCTACACCCTGCGCAACCCGGACAAGGTCGCCCACGAATACACCCTGGCACTGGCCGTGCGCCCGTGGCAGGTCAATCCGCCCACCCAGTTCCTCAACACCGTCGGCGGCTTCAGCCGCATCGACAACCTGTCGGTGGAGGCCAGCGACGTCGAGGTCAACGGCACCCCGCGCGTGTACCCGGCGCAGGCGCCGGACGCCACCTTCGCCACCACCTTCGACAGCAAGCTGGACGTGGTGCACCTGGCCAGCGGCAAGCTGCCGACCACCACCGAGGTCCGCGATCCCACCGGCCTGGCCTCCGGCGCACTGGTGTACCGCTGGAAGCTGGAACCGGGCCAGAGCCGCGAGGTCGCGCTGGTGCTGCCGCAGACCGGCGCGTGGACCATGCCCAAGGACTTCGACGCGGCCAAGGCGCAGCAGACCGTGGCCTCGATGTGGCGCACCAAGCTGGACCAGGTGACCCTGCAGGTGCCCGCCGCCGGCAAGCCGCTGGCCGACACCCTGCGCACCGCGCTGGCGCACATGCTGATCTCGCGGATCGGCCCGAGCATCCAGCCGGGCACGCGGTCGTATTCGCGCAGCTGGATCCGCGACGGGGCGATGATTTCCGAAGGCCTGCTGCGCATGGGCCGCAGCGATGCGGTGCGCGAGTACGTCAGCTGGTATGCGCCGCATCAGTTCGACAACGGCAAGGTGCCGTGCTGCGTGGATGCGCGCGGCAGCGATCCGGTGCCGGAGAACGACAGCCATGGCGAGCTGATCTTCAACATTGCCGAGTACTGGCGCTATACCGGCGACAGCACCTTCCTGGAGGCGATGTGGCCGCACGTGCAGGGCGCCTACGGTTACATGGAGCAGCTGCGCCTGAGCGAGCGCACCGAGGAGAACCGCGCGCGTAATCCGGCCTTCTACGGGATGATGCCGGTGTCGATCAGCCACGAAGGCTACTCGGCCAAGCCGATGCACTCGTACTGGGACAATTTCTGGGCGCTGCGCGGCTACAAGGATGCGGCGATCATCGCCAGCACGCTGGGCAAGGCCGAGGCCATGCAGATCAGCGCCTCGCGCGACCAGTTCCGTGACGACCTCGCGGCCTCGCTGCAGGCGGCGGTGGCCCAGCACAAGATCGACTACCTGCCCGGTTCGGCCGAGCTGGGCGATTTCGACGCCACCTCGACCACCATCGCGCTGGCCCCGGGTGGCGAACAGGGGCGCCTGCCACAGCCGTACCTGGACAACACCTTCGAGCGGTACTGGACGCAGTTCGTGGAACGCCGCGACGGCAAGCGCGAGTGGAAGGACTACACCCCCTACGAGTGGCGCAACGTGGCCGCGTTCGTGCGCCTGGGCTGGCGCGACCGCGCCTGGCAGGCCACCGAGTTCTTCTTCAAGGACCGCGCGCCGCAGGCCTGGAACCAGTGGGCCGAAGTGGTCTCGCATACCCCGCGCAAGCCGTTCTTCGTCGGCGACCTGCCGCATGCCTGGGTGGCCTCGGACTTCGTGCGCTCGGCGCTGGACATGTTCGCCTACAACCGTGATGTCGACGACAGCCTGGTGCTCGCCGCCGGCGTGCCGTCGCGCTGGCTGGATGGCAAAGGCGTGGCGATCAAAGGCCTGCGTACGCCGAACGGGCAGCTCAGCTACGCATTGAGCCGTAGCGACAAGCAGCTGGTGCTGGAGGTCGCGGCCGGCGTGGTGCCGCCGCAGGGCGGGGTCATCCTGCGCTGGCCGTACAGTGGCGAACCGGGCGACACCCTGGTCAACGGCGAACCGGCACAGTGGTTGAATGGCGAGCTGCGCATCACCCAGGTGCCGGCCAAGGTCGAGATCGACGTGCCGTCTTCGGTACGTCGCGCAGAACGCAAGGCACAGTAATGCGGACGTCTGCTTTCACTGCACGCGCGCGCCGTGCGTTTGTCCATGCCCTGGCCGTGGCGTGCCTGCTCAGCGGCGTCGTGCACGCGGCCGAGCCGACACCGGTTGCGGCGGTCACGACGGCGCCGGGTACGGCGGCCAGCGCCGGGCCGGGCATGAGCATGGTCACCTTCAACCTGCATCACGACCGGGAAAACTGGCCGGCGCGGCGCAAGGTGATCCTGCGCGAACTGCAGGCGCTGCGCCCCGATGCGATCGCGCTGCAGGAAGTGATCCAGAAGCCGAACGTGCGCAACCAGGCCGCGTGGCTGGCACGCCGGCTCGGCTACGACTACCAGTTCGTGTCCACCGATCCGCCGGGGCGCTTCAAGCGCTATGGCAACGCGCTGTTGACCCGGCGCAAGGTGCTGGCGCGCAACGACCATCTGCTCGCGCCGCGGGGCGACTACCGCACCGTCGCGCATCTGCGCATCGACGTGAACGGCAGGCCGGTGAATGTCTACGCCACCCATCTCAACGAACGCTCGGACGAAACCGGCAGCCGCATCCGTGCCGAACAGGTCGCCGATCTGCTCACCTTCATTGCCGGTACCGCCGGTGATGCCCCGGTGGTGATCGCCGGCGACTTCAACGCGCTGGTGGATGCCGGCGACCTGAGCGCGCTGCGCAACCAGTACGGCGACAGCTTCGGCAGCGTGCACGTCAACAACGAACTGGCCCAGGTCAGTACGCTCAACCGGCACTATTACCAGGCGCCGTCGCGCATCGACCACATTTTCTTCCAGCAGGACCGGCTGCTCGCCCGCGAAGCGAAGATCCTGTTCGACCAGCCCTACGCCGAAGGGCGCTGGGCATCGGACCACTACGGGGTGTGGACGCGCCTGCAGTTCGCCCCGTCGCCGGGCACCCCGGCCGCCAGCACGCCCTGAAACGCGCCGACGCGGCGGACGGCCCGGTAGAGCCACGGCATGCGTGGCCGCATTCCACCCGGTGTCCGGAAACGCAAACGCGCTACGGAATCGCCTGCCCGCTGATCTTCTCCCAGGACTGTCCATTGCGCGTCCGCCAGGTGCCGCCCGTGGCGCAGCAGCCGCCCGCACCGAACGCACGTCGACCCAGCACCGCAATCACTGCACCGTCCTCTTCGCGCAGCGACTGCCGCTCGCAGCCGGTAAAGAACGGATAGGGCTCCGGCGCCAGCACTTCGGTCAAGGTGACGTCCTGGCCAGGCCCGCGCGCGACCCCGAACACCGTGCAGTCCCGCGCCAGCAGTTCCACGGGCGCGCCGCCGAGCTGGCCGCGGAACCGATCCTCCGGCAATGCATCGCGTACCGCGATGGCCGCGTCGCTGAGGGGAGGTGCCGGCGCAGGGGCAGGGCGGCACGCAGCCACCGTGCAGAGCAACAACACACAGGCGGGCAGGGAGATGGATCGCAGCATCGGCCGAGCATGCCACAGCCTCCGTGATCCCCAAACGCAGACAGCGGCCCGAAGGCCGCTGTCTGGGTGTTGCGTACCGCGTGGGCGGGATCAGGCCTTGTCGTTCTTTTCCTGATCCTGCTTGTCGGTGGCGTCGGTCTGCGCGACATCGGTCGGGATGTCCTCGCGGGCCTCGGCCTGTGCGGCCTGGGCAGCTGCATCGGTGCTGGCCGGGGCGTCACTGGCGGCAGTGCCGAACAGCTGGCCGTTGTGCACCACCGGGGTGGCCTCGACACGGGCGGCCGGAGCCGGTGCCACCTTTTCCGGCGCTGCCTGGATCGGATCGACCGCGGCGTCGAGCATGCTCGACTGCACCGGACGGGCCTCGTGGCTGGCGTCGACGGTCACGGCGGCGGGTGCCGCCTCGACAGTCTTCGGCGCCTCGACAACCGGGGCAGCTTCAACGGCCTTCGGGGTCTCGACAACCGGGGCAGCTTCAACCGCTTTCGGGGTCTCGACAACCGGAGCAGCTTCAACCGCCTTCGGGGTCTCGACAACCGGAGCGGCTTCAACCGCCTTCGGGGTCTCGACCACCGGGGCAGCTTCAACCGCCTTCGGGGTCTCGACAACCGGGGCAGCGTCAACGGCCTTCGGGGCCTCGACAACCGGAGCAGCTTCAACCGCCTTCGGGGCTTCGACAACCGGGGCAGCTTCAGCGGCCTTCGGGGTCTCGACAGCCGGAGCAGCTTCAACCGCCTTCGGCGTCTCGACAACCGGGGCAGCGTAGGCAACCTTCGGCGCTTCGGCATGCGGCGCGGCGGCCGGCTTCGGGGTCTGCACCACGGCCGGCGCCGGCGTCGGCGATTCCACGAACGGCACGCGGTCGGTGTACGACGGTGCGGCCGCTTCCGGGGCCGGGCTGGCCTCGGCGTGGCCGGCGGTCACCACCGGGCTGCTCACCACGGCCAGCGGTGCAGCGGCGGCGACAGCAGCCACCGGGGCCGGGCGCGGGGCCTGGACCGGTGCGGTCGGGGCCGGCGCATTGCCGCTGTCGTCGTCGAAGTCGAACTCCGGCTGTGGCTGACCGTTGTTGGCGGCCGGACGTTCGGCCCGGGCGGCATCTGCACCGTCCTGGTCGCCATCCTGGTCGTCACCGTCGTCGTCCAGACCGGCGTCATCGTTCAAGCCTTCGCTGCCCGTTGCCGAGTCGCCATTGCCACGACGACGGCGACGGCCACCGCGACGGCCGCGACGACGACGCGAGCCGCCATCACCGTTGGCGTCGTCGGCATTGCCCGGGCCGTCGGTCTGCTCACCGGCTTCACCGGTGGTCAGCGCGGCTTCCTCGGTCGCAGCGGAGGCTGCGTGCGGGGCGCTGTCGTCCTGCTGTACGGCTGCATGCGGCGCGCCGCCGTCGGCACCGGTCACCGCCGCGGCGGCAAGCACGGCGGCATCGGCGACGGGTGCGGCGGTGTCGACCGGCCTGGGCGCATCGGCCTGTGGCTGACGGGCCGGCCTCTCGCTGGCGGCCGGCTTGTCACCCTCACCCTGCTGCGGCTTGGGCTGCTGCGGGTTCTGGTTCTGGCGGGGCTGCTTCAGCTTGGGCTGCTGCTGTTCGTTACGCGGCTGCTTGGGCTGCTGCTCACCGCGCGGCTTGCCCTGGCCCGGTGCCTGCACCTGTGCAGCGGCTGCGGCCGGTGCGGCCACGTCCTGGCGACGCTCGTCGCGGCGCTCGTTCTTGCCGCCACGTTCGCCACGCTCGGCGCGGTCCTTGTTGCCACGGCCCTGGGCCTGGCCCTGACCGTTGCCGCCACGCTCGCCACGCTCATCGCGACGACCGCCGTTGCGGTCCTTGTTGCGATCCTTGTTGCGGTTGTTGCGGTTGCCGTCCTGGACAGGACGACCGCTCGGCTGCGGTGCAGCGGCCGGGGCCGGCTCGCCGCCGAAGATGCGCTTGAGCCAACCGACCACGCCGGTGGCGGCCGGTGCGGCCACCACCACAGGGGCGACCGGGATCGGCGCGGCTTCCGGTTCCGGCGCTTCGCGCACCGGGGCCGGCTGGCTGTGCTTGACCTGGGTCACCACCGGGGCAGCCGGGATGTTCAGCTGGGCCTTGGTCAGCGCGTGTACCGGCAGCTTGCGCGGGGTGCCGCGCTGGTAGCTCGGCTTGCCGCTTTCT
This sequence comes from Stenotrophomonas sp. P5_A9, assembly GCF_056400525.1. NCBI lineage: Bacteria > Pseudomonadati > Pseudomonadota > Gammaproteobacteria > Lysobacterales > Lysobacteraceae > Stenotrophomonas > Stenotrophomonas sp. P5_A9. The sequence goes on along the minus strand of NZ_JBFULC010000031.1, from coordinate 22,205 downwards.
TCGCCCAGCTCGTTCTCGCGCAGGCGGGTGACTTCGTAGTGCGGGGTATGCAGCTGTTCGTCGGCGACGATCACGATCGGCGCGTCATGGCGCTGTTCGATCTCGCGCAGGGCGCTGCGCTTCTCGTTGAGCAGGTAGTTGGCGATTTCCACCGGGGCCTGGACCAGCACCTGCCCGGTGTTCTCCTTCATCGCATGCTCTTCGGCCACGCGGATGATCGACAGCGACATCGACTCGACGCTGCGCATGCGGCCATGGCCGTCGCAACGCGGGCACACGATCTGGCTGGATTCCCCCAGGCTCGGACGCAGGCGCTGGCGGCTCATCTCCATCAGGCCGAAGCGCGAGATGCGGCCCAGCTGCACGCGCGCACGGTCGTACTTGAGCGCGTTCTGCAGGCGGTTCTCGACTTCACGCTGGTGCTTGTTGGAGGCCATGTCGATGAAGTCGATGACCACCAGGCCGCCAAGGTCGCGCAGGCGCAGCTGGCGGGCCACTTCTTCGGCCGCTTCCAGATTGGTCTGGAAGGCGGTGTCCTCGATGTCGCTGCCCTTGGTGGCGCGCGAGGAGTTGACGTCGATGGCGGTCAGCGCTTCGGTCTGGTCGACCACGATCGAGCCGCCGGACGGCAGGCGCACGTTGCGCTCATACGCGCCTTCGATCTGCGATTCGATCTGGAAGCGGTTGAACAGCGGGATGTCGTCGGTGTAATGCTTGAGCTTGCGCAGGGTCTGCGGCATCACCTGCTGCATGAACTCACGGGCGGTGTCGTACAGCTCCTGGGTGTCCACCAGGATCTCGCCGACGTCGGCGCGCAGGTAGTCGCGCAGGGCGCGAACGATCAGGCGCGACTCCTGGTAGATCAGGAACGCGGCCGGCTTGGTCAGCGCCGCTTCGGCGATGGCCTTCCACACCTGCAGCAGGTAATCCAGGTCCCACTGCAGCTCTTCGGCATCACGGCCGACGCCGGCGGTGCGGATGATCACGCCCATGTCGTCGGGGATGTTCAGCTTGTCCAGCGCTTCCTTCAGCGCGGCGCGGTCTTCACCCTCGATGCGACGCGAGACGCCGCCAGCGGTGGGCGAGTTCGGCATCAGCACCATGTAGCGGCCGGCCAGGGAGATGAACGTGGTCAGGGCGGCGCCCTTGTTGCCACGCTCTTCCTTGTCGACCTGGACCACCACTTCCTGGCCCTCGCGCAGCAGCTCGCGGATGCCGGCCTTGTTCGGGTCGACGCCAGCCTGGAAGTAATCGCGGGAGATTTCCTTCAGCGGCAGGAAGCCATGGCGGTCGGCACCGTACTCGACGAAGGCCGCTTCCAGCGAAGGTTCAAGGCGCGTGATGCGGCCCTTGTAGATGTTCGACTTCTTCTGTTCCTTGGACGGCTGTTCGATGTCGATGTCGTACAGCGTCTGGCCATCCACGATGGCTACCCGCAGCTCTTCGGCCTGCGTGGCATTGATCAGCATTCGCTTCATTCTTGCGTTCCTCGCGCGCTGCTACCGCGCGGAACGCCATGGGGTTTCGCTTCTGGTCACGCTTCGTCGCCCATCGCGCAGGCGCGGGGAGGGCGGCTTGGGTTTCCAGCGCTACAACACCACGGCAGGCCGCGGGAGCGCTTCATTTGTTTTGGTTTGGGTGTAACGGGGCCGGAGGCAGCTTTCAGCCAGGCTGGAGCGCCACAGGGACATGTTTTTCAGCTCAGACGCTTGTCAGGCATCCGGCGATGGCCGGGACCGCCGGTGAGCCGCTAACATGGCCGCCCCGGGGGCGGTGGCTGCGCACTGTGCCGGAATCGAGGGAAGTCGGGCTTCTGGCCCAGAGCAACTTCCAACGAAATCAATCCCTTATCTCGCCCGCCGAGTGTAACAGAATAAAAGGCCAATGACCGTTACCGAGCCCACCCCGAAAGCCGCTGAAGCCATGACCAGCGTACGTATCCTCACTGTCCCGGCCGACCGGGCAGGGCAACGCCTGGACAACTTCCTGCTCGGCCAGCTCAAGGGTGCACCGCGCAGCCTGATCTACAAGCTCGTCCGCAGTGGCCAGGTCCGGGTCAACGGCGGCCGCGCCAAGGCAGAGCGCAAGCTCGAGCCCGGCGATGAGGTGCGCGTGCCTCCGGTCCGTCTCAATGAAGAAGGAGATAAAGCCGGTCCGCCCGCCGCGTTCATGAAGCGGCTGGAAGATGCCATCGTGTTCGAAGACGATCGGCTGCTGGCGCTGAACAAGCCGTCCGGCGTGGCCAGCCACGGCGGCAGCGGGATCAGCTTCGGCGCGATCGAAACCCTGCGCGCGCTGCGGCCCGGCAAGACCCTGGAGCTGGTCCACCGGCTGGACCGGGACACGTCGGGGCTGCTGATCGTGGCAAAGAAGCGGTCGGCGCTGAGCGAGCTGCAGGCGCTGCTGCGTGAAGACCACGGCTCGGGCATCCGCAAGCACTACCTGACCCTGCTGGTGGGGCGCATGCCCGACGGCACGATGACCGTGGACGCGCCGCTGCATGTGGGGCTTCGCCAGGGCGGCGAGCGTCACGTCCAGGTCAATCCGATCGGCAAAGAATCGATCAGCCACTTCAAGGTCCTGGAGCGCAAGGGCGGGCATTCGTACTGCGAGGTGCGCATCGAAACCGGCCGCACCCACCAGATCCGCGTGCACGCCCAGCATCTGGGTCATCCGGTGGCCGGTGACGACAAGTACGGCGATCCGGACGTCAACAAGCGCCTACGTGACCAGATCGGGCTGAAACGCCTGTTCCTGCACGCGGCCTCGCTGGAGTTTTTCCTCGACAACGGCAAGACCCCGTACCTGCTCAACGCGCCGTTGGCCGACGAGCTGGCCGAGGTGTTGAACCGCCTGAAATAAACCCCAGGTACCGGCCGTCGGTTGACGGCCAACGGTAGTGCCGGGGGTGGCCGGGTGGGGTATCACCACTTGAACAGCACCAGGCTGATCGCCAGGCTGCCCATGCCCGCCACCAGCCCGTAAACCGTTTCGTGCCCCTTGGCGTAGCGCTTGGCCGCCGGCAGCAGTTCGTCCAGGGCCAGGAACACCATCACCCCGGAAATCAGCCCGAACACCCAGCCGAAGGTGGCGTGGTTGAGCACGCCCGACAGCGCGAAATAGCCGATCACGGCCCCGACCGGCTCGGCCAGGCCGGACAACAGGCTTGCACCGACCGCGTACCCTTTGTTCTGCGTGGCGAAGTACACCGGCACCGCGATCGCGATGCCTTCGGGAATGTTGTGGATGGCGATGGCGAAGGCCAGCGGCATGCCCACCGACGGGCTCTCCAGCGTGGCGAAGAAGGTGGCCAGGCCCTCGGGGAAGTTGTGTGCGGTGATCGCGATCGCGGTCAGCATCCCGACCCGTTTGATGTAGGCCTTGTTGTTGTCGCGGAACAGCGGGTCCTGCTTGTCCAGGCTCTCGTGCGGGTTGGGGATCAGGTGGTCGATGACCACGATCAGCAGCACCCCGGCCAGGAACGCCGCCGTGCCGTAGGCAAACCCGAGGCGCGCATCGTAGGCCTGGGTGAACGAGTCGATCGCCTTGTTGAGGATCTCGGTGAGCGACACGAACACCATCGCCCCGCCGGCGAAGGCCAGCCCGAACGCCAGCAGGCGCGGGTTCGGGCGGCGCGAGAACACCACCATCAAGCTGCCGATGCCGGTTGCCAGGCCGGCGGCCAAGGTCACGGCGAGGGCCACCCATACGTGTTCAGACGAAATGTCGAGCATGCGCCGCAGCGTCCTTGTAGAAGTGCAACGCGCCCCGGGCGGGGCGCGTGAAGGAGAGGCTTGCGGCGGCTGGCCTCATAGGACGACGGCGCTCAGCCGCCGCGGCGGAGCCGCTCTTCCACCGCGAAGCACTCGTCCGGCTTGGGCTGCGGCGGGTTGAAGCTGACCGGCACCTGGATCGTGGTCGACACGGTCTGGCCGTTGCGCGTGGCCGCCTTGAACTCCCAGCCTTCGACCGCCTTCCTGGCCAGCTCGTCCAGTTGGGCATTGCCGCTGCCGGTTACCTGCGCCACCTGGCCGGGCTTGCCGTTGGCGGCGATCACCACCTTGAAGGTGCTGGTGCCGCCGATGCCCTGGCAGGCCAGTTCGATCGGGTACTGCGGCGGCGGGGTCTTCACCGCGGCCACGTCGGTGGGCGCGGCGACCGGTGCGGCCGGGGTGGCCGGCTTGTTGCAGCCGGCCAGGCTGACGAGGGCGAGGCTGGACAACACGAGGCACTGCAGTTTCATGGAATCACTCCGTCAGGCTCGAGGCCTTGGCTGCGCAGATGAAGTCGTTTTCGCTCAGGCCGCCCACATCGTGGGTGGAGAAGCGCACCACGGCCCGGTCGTAATGCACGCCCAGGTCGGGGTGGTGGTCTTCGCGATGGGCCACCCAGGCCAGCGCGTTCACGAACGCCATGGTCCCGTGGTAATTGTCGAAGCGGAACGTGCGGGTAAGCGCCTGGCCCTGCTCGGCCACTGCCCAGCCGGGAATCTGCGCCAGCAGTTCGGCCACCCGGGCCTCGCCCAGCTTGTGGTCGCTGCCCTTGCGCGGCACGCAATGCGCCTGCGCCAGCGGAATCAGGTCGGCCATGAAATCCTCCACTCCCTTTCGTGTTGCAAGATGCCTGAACGATGCGCCGGACGGTGTATAAACCGAATGAGCGCATAACATGTAAGTGGCTAGAATAGCCCGATGATCCAGATATCCGACACTGCCCAGACCTATTTCCGCAAGCTGATCGAGCGTGAGGCCGTGCCCGGCATGGGCGTGCGCCTGAGCGCCGTCGATGCTGGCACCCCGCGTGCCGACGCCCGCCTGGAGTTCGCCGAGCCCACCGACCTGATGGGCGATGAGTGGGCGGTGGACTGCGATGGCTTCACCCTGTACGTCGATGCCACCAGCGTGGGCTGGCTGGACGGTGCCGACATCGACATCGTCAGCAACGCCACTGGTGGCCAGCAGCTGACCATCAAGGCCCCCAAGATCAAGGGCGAAGCCCCCACCGACGCGTCCTCGCTGGTCGAGCGCGTGCGCTGGGTGGTGGAGAACGAAGTCAATCCGCAGCTGGCCTCCCACGGCGGCAAGGTCGCGGTGCAGGAAGTATCCGCCGATGGCGTGGTGCTGCTGCGCTTCGGCGGCGGTTGCCAGGGCTGCGGCATGGCCGATGTGACCCTCAAGCAGGGCATCGAGAAGACCTTGATGGGACGAGTGCCTGGGATTACCGCGGTGCGCGACGCGACCGACCACGAGAGTGGCAACGCGCCGTACATTCCGCGCGGCACGGCCGCCTGATTCCGCTGCGTGCCACTGCGCCGGGCTGACGACATCCTCGAGTGGCTGCTGGCACGCCAGCCGGACAACCGCATCCTCGAAAAAACCACGGGCCTGCCGTATGGGTGGGGCCTGTGGCTGCGTGCGCTCACCCCGCTGCCGCGGCCGTTCCGTGCCAGTGAGGTTATCGCCGAGCTGATCCAGCGGCCATTGCCGGTGTCCAGCGGCCGTCTGCCGCAGCTGGGTTTCCTGCAGTCAATCCGACGCCTGCTGTGGCAGGGCTGGGACCCGGCGCCGCGCGACCAGCGCTGGATGCGCTGGAGTTCGGCCAGCATCAGCCTCCTGTTGCATGTGCTGTTTGCCGTGCTGCTGCTGTGGGTTGCGCTGATCCGGCCGCCGGTGGAGCCCGAGCAGGGTGGCGAGAGTGGCCGCGTGCAGGTGGCCCTGGTGKGGCGTGGCACGCCGCAGGAAGAGGGCGGTGGCGAAGCGACGCCGGATGCGGCAGCACGTGCCCCGAGCAATGCACCGGCCAGCGAACCGGACGCAGCGGCCAGCAGCCCGCGGGCGTCGGCGTCTGCATCGGCCCCGCAGCCGAGTGCCGAGCCCACGCCACCCGAGGTGCCGCAACCGACGCCGCCCAGCCCGGTGACGCCGCCGGTCGAGCAGCCGGTGCAGGCCACCGAAGTTGCGCAGGCGACCACGGATTTTGTCGTGCCGCCCACCAGCGTGGTGCGCACCGAGGTGCGGGTGACGCCACGTGAGCCGCAGGACATCGCCGTGCGCGAGCGCACCGTCACTACCGTCGAGGCGCCGACCCCGCGCGCCAGCGTGGCGGTGCCGCGGCCGGCCGAACCCCAGCTGCGCACGCCGGAGCCCACGGTGCGCGAGCGCCAGGTCAGCGTGGTCGGGGCGCCTGCGACCACGGTGCGCGTGCCCGGTCCACGCGTGGAGGCCACGCTGCCCCAGCGCGAGGTGCAGGTGCGCGAACGCGAGGTCCAGCCTGTCACGGCGCCATCGGTGACGATGGCGACGGTGCCGCAACGGGACGTCACCGTGAGCGGCAGGTCGACCGAGGTTGCAGTGCGCGAACGCAGCGTGCCCACGCCAGCCGCGCGGCCGGCACCGGCGTCGACCAGCACCGCGCCGCGCACGGCGAGCGCGACGTCCACCGCGACGGCGACCACGCCGAGCACCAGCAGCAGCCCCTCGACCGCGCGCGCCAGCACCCAGCCCGCCGCGAAGCCGGCGGCGAACCCGGGCAACTGGGCCACGCCGACGCGCGGCGACGATTGGGGCGCGGCCAACCATCCGCAGGATCGCGATCTCGACGGCCGCGCCGTCGCCGATACCGGCAGCCACGGCGACAGCCTGTTCAAGGCCGACGGCAGCGTGCGCGTGCCTGGCCAGGACGGCAAGGGCACCACCGAGCGCGGCGCACCGGGCGGTGACAAGGACGGCTGGACCAAGGAGCGCATCGCCCAGTCCGGCACCTGGCTCAAGCGCCCGCCGTACGACTACACCCCGACGTCGTTCGACAAGTACTGGGCGCCCAACGAATCGCTGCTGGCCGAATGGGTTCGCAAGGGCATCAAGGCCGTGGAGATTCCGATCCCGGGCACCAGCTCGTCGATCTCCTGCGTCGTCTCGATCCTGCAGTTCGGCGGCGGCTGCGGCCTGAGCGATCCGAACATGCAGGACCAGCCGGCGATCGCGCGTCCGCCGCCGGACATCCCGTTCAAGAAAGAGCTGCAGGAAGACAACGGCAGCCGCTGAGGCCCCGCCGCATCGGCGGGGGTAGCGCCACGCCATGCGTGGCTGCCCTCCGGTCAGGCGTTCCGACCCCCGGGTAGAGCCACGCCATGCGTGGCTGCCCTCCGGTCAGGCGTTCCGACCCCGGGTAGAGCCACGCCATGCGTGGCTGCTCTCCGGTCAGGCGTTCCGACCCCCGGGTAGAGCCACGCCATGCGTGCCTGCTCTACCGGTCCAGCGTTTATGGCACCTGCCAGCCACGCATGGCGTGGCTCTACCGGTCCGGCGTCATGGCACCTGCGAGCCGCGCATGGCGTGGCGCCGTCTATCGCGCGGGACGTTATGGCTCCTGTTCCGCGTCCGCATCCACACTTACGTCGGCATCCTGCAACGCCACGAACGCCCAGAACGGCACGTTGGTTTCGCCCCAACTGCGGCTGGCCTCGTCGAGCACGTCCAGCAGGGTGTCGAAGTCGGCACCGGCCTGCGCACGCAGCGCGTCGGCGTCGTTGAAGAACAGGGCATAGCCGTTGGCGGGCAGCCAGGCCAGGTCGCGCAGGTTGTCGCTCAGTGCATCCCAGTTGCCGCCGAAGCCGGTGGGGAAGTCCAGTCGCCCGGCCAGCCGCGTCAACAGCATCCGCTTGTCCTGGCAGCCGTCCAGGTCGATCTGCACCACGCGCAGGCCGGCATCGCGCATCGCGGCCGACAACGGGCCCACATCGCCATTGCCGATCGCATACACGCCGGCATTGTTGATGTCGTGCAGGCCCAACTCGAATCCATCATGGTTCATTGCCAGCTCCCGGCCGGTGGAACATCGAAACTGCGAAAGGTCTCGTAGTGGTCGTCGCTGTAGAACCAGCCGGTCGGCGGATTGCCGCCGGTGACGATGCGACGCGCACCGCGGTTGCCGGCACCGGGGGTGTCGACGGTGTACTCGTGGTAATAGCCGCGCGGCCGCTCTGGCAGGCGCTGTTCGCGGTTGCCGAACACGCTGCCGTCCTGCCGATGCGGGAACGGTCCGCCCTGCTGGATCAGTGCGATGGTGCGGCGTGCCTCGGGCGGGAGGAACGGCGGCAACGGATCGTGCTTCACCCCCTGCGTCCCGGTAGCGAGTGGTGCGTTCGGTGCCGCCGGCTGGGTCAGCGATGGAGCGAACTGTGGCGCCGGGGGACGCTGCGCGAATTTGATCGTGGCCAGGCCGCCGATCAGCAGCGCGATGGCGACCAGCAACAGCAAGGGCTTGCGCATGGGCAGGGTGGGGCAGGGAAGGTGGCCACTACTGTACCGTCAACCGTGCGCCGGGCGATGAGGCGCAGCCGAACAACGACCCATCCACGCCACGCTGCCGTCACCGTTGCGTAACATGGTGTGCAGAGGTTGCATGCGCGAGCCCAGATTTCCTTTACATGGGCCTTGGTAAGCTTGCCGTCCATCCCCATCATCGTCAGCGCAACGCCCGGTCTTTGCCGGGTGAGTGAGCTACCAGGAGATCCACATGGCCTATACCCTCCCCAAGCTGTCCTACGCCTACGACGCACTCGAGCCGCATATCGACGCGGCCACGATGGAAATCCATCACACCAAGCATCACCAGACCTATATCAACAACGTCAACGCGGCACTGGAAGGCACCGAATACGCCGACCTGCCGATCGAAGAACTGGTCAAGAAGACCAAGTCGCTGCCGGAAAACCTGCAGGGCCCGGTGCGCAACAACGGTGGCGGCCACGCCAACCACAGCCTGTTCTGGACCGTGATGTCGCCCAACGGCGGCGGCGCACCGGTCGGCGAAGTGGGCAAGGCCATCGAGTCGCAGCTGGGTGGCTTCGAGAAGTTCAAGGAAGCCTTCACCAAGGCCGCACTGACCCGCTTCGGCAGCGGCTGGGCTTGGCTGAGCGTCACCCCGGACAAGAAGGTGGTGGTGGAAAGCAGCGCCAACCAGGACAGCCCGCTGATGGACGGCAACACGCCGATCCTGGCGCTGGACGTGTGGGAGCACGCCTACTACCTGAAGTACCAGAACCGTCGCCCGGAATACATCGGCGCGTTCTTCAACGTGGTCGACTGGAACGAAGTCGAACGTCGTTACCAGGCCGCGATCGCCTGAGCGATCCAGCACGGTAGATGACAAAACGGCCAGGCAGCGATGCCTGGCCGTTTTCGTTGCGGCACCGCGCCGTGGATCAGGGGGCGCTGACCGGCACCGGTGACTGCAGCCGCAGCGTGGCCATCACCCCCAGCCGCAGGGCGCCCTTGTCGGCATCGCTGCCTTCGCTGGCCGGCAGCTTCAGCGCCTGCTGGCCGATGCCCTCGAAGTGCTTGACCTGGAACAGCACGTCCAGCCCGTGGCCGCGCGCGCTGCCGGCCGCCGACGGCGGGTCGACCCGTTCGCCGGGATTGCGGCGCGCCGGCTGGAAACCTGGCGAGCTGCGCACCAGTTCGGCGGTGTCGGCCGAGAAATCGCCGGCGATCAGCGAGGGCAGGCCTTCGGCGGTGGCGCCGATCCAGGTCATCAGGTCGCTGGTCTGGTGGCGGCGCACCAGCGGCTCGTCCGGGTCAGGGCGCAACCGCGCGACATAGATGTTGATGAGTTCTTCCTGCAGCTTCACCCGCAGCATGCCGGCGGCACTGAACTGGCCCGGCGGATGCAGCAGGGTGACGCCGTCTTCGCTGACCGGCAGCCGGGTCAGCATCGCGCTGCCATGGCGCAGTGCCTGGCTGGGCGGATCGGCGGTGACGAAATCGCAGCTGTAGCGCAGCCGCGAGGCCAGCCAGCAGGCCGGGTTGCGGCCCTGGGTCTGCAGCACGCGCTGCACCGCGATCACGTCCGGCTGCAGCGCGTCGAGCATCTGCAGCACCTGGTCGCGGCGCTGCTCCCATTGGCCCTCGCCCAGGGTGGGCAGTTCCAGGGTGGCCACCTTGAGCAGACGCGGTGCGTCCTCGGACTGGCGCGCATGCGCCTGCGCGGCCGATGCCGCCAACAGCATCAGCAGCAGCCAACCCGGCCAGCGTCCCGTGACAGCAATGGAGATCATGCGCATAACGATAAGTTTACGCTTGCGCCGTCGAGGCTTCGTGACTTCCGTTGCGATCTGCGGCGATCCGCTGCCATGTTCGCCGTCTACTGTCACGTAGGGGCGCAGCGTGCGCCGCTCGGGGGCTTCCGGTAAGCTCCCGCACTTTCGTATTCGCAGGACAGCCCCATAGGATGAGCACGATCGCAGCCGCCAGCCCCGGCAAAGGAAAGTTGCCAGGCCAGATCCCGTACATCATTGGCAATGAGGCCTGCGAGCGGTTCAGTTTCTACGGGATGCGCAACATCCTGGTGCAGTTCCTGATCACCTCGCTGCTGCTGCAGGAGATCACCGCCGAAGGCCGTGCGGGCGAGGCCAAGGACATCATGCACAGCTTCATGATCGGCGTGTATTTCTTCCCGCTGCTTGGTGGCTGGCTGGCCGACAAGTTCTTCGGCAAGTACCACACCATTTTGTGGTTCAGCCTGATCTACTGCGCCGGCCACGCCTGCCTGGCCGTGTTCGAGGACAGCCGGGAGGGCTTCTTCCTCGGCCTGGGCCTGATCGCGCTGGGCGCCGGCGGGATCAAGCCGCTGGTGGCCTCCTTCATGGGCGACCAGTTCGACCAGAGCAACAAGCATCTGGCCAAGGTCGTGTTCGACGCCTTCTACTGGATCATCAACTTCGGCTCGCTGTTTGCCTCGCTGTTGATCCCGCTGGCGCTGAAGAACCTGGGCCCGCAGTGGGCATTCGGCATCCCGGGCATCCTGATGTTCGTGGCCACCTTCGTGTTCTGGCTGGGACGCAAGCGTTACGTGCTCGTGCCGCTGCCGCCGAAGGACCCGCATTCGTTCGGCAACGTGGTGCGTAGCGCGCTGTCGGCAGAGGTCCCGGGCAAGGGCCGTCCGGGCCGCACCCTGGCGATCCTCGGCGCGGTGCTGGCGGTGGCCTCGCTGGGCCTGGTCGGCAGCCTCGGCATCGTGATCTGCCTGTGCATCGCGCTGGTGTTGCTGCTGGTCGGTATCGGTGGCGGTACCTGGATCCAGCTCGACCGCGCCCGCGCGGTGCACCCGGCCGACGCGGTCGAAGGCGTGCGTTCGGTGCTGCGGGTGCTGGTGATCTTCGCCCTGACCACCCCGTTCTTCTCGCTGTTCGACCAGAAGGCATCCACTTGGGTGCTGCAGGGCCAGCAGATGGCCATGCCGAGCTGGTTCACCGCCTCGCAGATGCAGGCGCTGAACCCGCTGCTGGTGATGATCCTGATCCCGTTCAACAACCTGGTGCTGTACCCGGCGCTGCGCCGCTTCGGCGTCGAGCCCACCGCGCTGCGCCGCATGACCGTGGGCATCGCCTTCAGCGGCCTGGCTTGGGTCGTGGTCGGTGGCATCCAGGTGATGATGGATGGCGGCAACGTCATGTCGATTTTCTGGCAGATGCTGCCCTACGCATTGCTGACCTTCGGTGAGGTGCTGGTCTCGGCCACCGGCCTGGAGTTCGCCTACAGCCAGGCGCCGCAGGCGATGAAGGGCGTGGTCATGAGCTTCTGGAACCTGACCACCACCATCGGCAACCTGTGGGTGCTGCTGTCCAACGCGGCCGTGCGCAACGATACGGTGACCCACAAGATCGCCAGTACCGGCCTGAGCGAGGCCGCGTTCCTGATGTTCTTCTTCGCCGGTTTCGCCTTCCTCGCCGCGTTGGCCTTCGGTTGGTATGCCAGGCGCTATCGTATGGTCGACAACTACCGTACGGCCTGAGCCCTGACATGACCCCCGTCAACCTGCTGCTGATCGCCATCACCGTCATCGTGTCGTGGATGGCGTTCAAGAACCGCAAGCTCGGCGACCGCCTGATCCTGTGGCCGCCGGCGGTGGACCGCCACCGCCAGTACGACCGCCTGGTGACCTACGGGTTCATCCACGCGGACCTGGCGCACCTGGCGTTCAACATGATCACGCTGTTCTTCTTCGGCGGCCAGATCGAGTCGGTGATGATCCAGCTGACCGGCAGCTACCTGACCTATCCGGCGTTCTATCTCGGCGCGCTGGTGATGTCGATCCTGCCCAGCTACCTGAAGAACCAGAAGAACCCGAACTACCTCAGCCTGGGCGCGTCGGGCGCGGTGTCGGCGGTGTTGTTCGCCTTCATCCTGCTCAGCCCGTGGAGCGTGATCTTCGTGTTCTTCATCCCGGCGCCGGCGATCATCTACGCGGCGTTCTATGTGGGCTACAGCATCTGGATGGATCGCCGTGGCGGCGACCGCATCAACCACAGCGCGCACCTGGCCGGTGCCGCGTTCGGGGTGATCTTCATGCTGGCGATGCGCCCGGCGATTTTCGAGCACTTCCTGCGCGAGCTGAGCAACCCGAGCTTCCGTCCGCTGGGGTGATGCCGGGATGCAGACGTACCGATCCACGGTCGGCACCTGCCGGGTCCAGGAACGCCGGCAGCAGCCGGCGGAAGGGCACGACCGTGGGTCGTGCCCCCTGCAAACGACGCGTTACGCTACTTTCTTGCCGTCGGTGCCGTACGCGCTGAGCAGGCGGGCGTAGACCTCGTTGTCGATCTGATCGAATTCCCAGCCGTTGGTTTGGCCGTTCACGGCCAGCTGGAACAGGCCTTCCAGCAGCGAGCTGTCGGCGTCGGCCGGGGCCGGGGAGGTAGGTGCGTTGTCCATGAGGACCTCCTGGTAAAACGGATTCGGGCAGGCAGGTGTCGCAAAACTCGTGCCAGCTTTCACGCCCTGTCCGCTACCGGTATCGGCTTGAACCAACGAGACTTTAGCGGCGCCCAGCACCGCGCTTTGATGGCGGCATGGCGATGACCGGCCGCGTGGCAAGGCGCCGGTGCCCCCGTCCTGCCCGGGAAGGGCACGGGGTCCGGAAGTGACGCTCAGCGTCGCTGCTTGCCCCTGTTCAGGCTTCACGCGATCATGGCGCTACGCTGCGCACTATCGCGTCAGTTGCCGCAGGAGACACCGCCCATGGCTTCGGTCACCCCGCCCGGATTGGCGTACGAGGTGGAGCACGATCTGGCCAACCACCGTTTCCAGGCCCGGATCCAGGGGCACCTGGCGCTGCTGGACTACCAGATCACGTCGCTGAAACGACAGAAGCGGATGGTCATCACCCACACCGAGGTGCCTGAGCCGATCGCCGGGCGCGGTATTGCCGGGGAGTTGACCAAGGTGGCGCTACGCTATGCGCGCGAACACAAATACAAAGTGGTGCCGGCGTGTGCCTACGCCGAAGCCTTCATGCAACGACACGAGGAATACGACGACCTGCTCGCCGGTTGACCGCGGGCGGTCTCGCTTCAGGGACGACACACCATGATGCTGGGTTTCAACAAGGGGATTGCAATGAACATCGTAGTAAACCGTCGCGCGCTGCGCGCCAGCGCGTTGGCCATGGCCGTGGGCCTGGTGCTGGTGGCGGGTTGCAAGCGCGACGCGGGCGACACCGCCACGGCACCGGCCGATGGCGCGACCGCCACGCAGCCGGCGAACATTGAAACGCCTGTCGCCGCAGCGCCGGTTGAGCTGCGCGACGTGATCGAAAACACGCCGCAGGCCGTCATCGGGATCAGCTACCCGACCGATATCGCCAAGTACCCGGGCCTGGCCAAGGCCTTGGCCGATTACGCCACTGCCGCGCGCGGCGAGTTGCAGCAGGCCGTCGATGGTCTGGGCAACGACAAGCCGACCATGCCCTACGAGCTGTCGCTGAGCTTCGAAAAAGTGCTGGAAACCCCGCAACTGGTGGTGGTGAGCGCCGATGGCAGCCGCTACACCGGCGGTGCCCATGGCGAGCCGCTGGTGGCGCGCTTCGTGTGGCTGCCCGAACAGCAGCAGATGCTCACCGCCGACAAGCTGGTGGCAGATGCCAAGGGCTGGAAGGCGGTCAGCGATTACATCGGTGACCAGCTGCGCGAGCGCGTGGCCACCCGCTTGAGCAGCGAAGACATGGAGCCGGGCCAACTGCAGGAATCGCTGCGCAGCGCCAGCCGGATGATCGCCGACGGCACCGAGCCGAGCGCGGAGAACTTCAGCCAGTTCCAGCCGCTGACCGGCACCGATGGCAAGATCAGCGCGGTACGCTTCGTGTTCCCGCCCTACCAGGTGGGGCCGTATTCGGATGGCACCCAGACCGTGGATGTGCCGGCCAACGTACTGGCGCCGCATGTCGGTGCGGCGTATGCGGGATTGTTTGCCCAGGGCTGATCGACGGAGGCGACGTGGACGCGGGACTGCAACGACGAGTGACGCTGTTGCTGCACGACGCGGGAATCACCGTCGACGGTGACCGGCCGCATGACATCCACGTCCATGACCCGCAGTTCTACACGCGGGTCATGGCCCACGGCTCACTCGGCCTGGGCGAGAGCTACATGGACGGCCAGTGGGACGCCGCCGCGCTGGACGACTTCCTGTATCACCTGATGCAGGCACACCTGGACGATCGCGTGCACGGCTGGCGCGAAGTCGCCGACGCGCTCAAGGCGCGTCTGTTCAACCTGCAGGCCGGCAATGGCAGCTTCGAGGTTGGCAAGCGCCACTATGACCTCGGCAACGACCTCTATGAAGCGATGCTTGGCCGCCGCCTGGTCTACAGCTGTGGCTATTGGCGCGATGCGACGGACCTGGATGCGGCGCAGGAAGCCAAGCTCGACCTGATCTGCCGCAAGCTCGGGCTGCGCCCGGGCCAGCACGTGCTCGATATCGGCTGCGGTTGGGGCGAAGCCCTGAAGTACGCCGCCGAACGCTACGGCGTGTCCGGCGTGGGCGTCACCATTTCCCAGGAGCAGGCCGACTACGCACGCCAGCTGTGCGCCGGGTTGCCGATCGAGATCCGGCTGCAGGATTACCACGACGTCGAAGAAACCTTCGACGCGGTTTTTTCGGTCGGCATGTTCGAGCATGTCGGCGACAAGAACTACCGCGGCTACTTCGAAATGGCGCGGCGCTGCCTGCACCCGCACGGCCTGTTCCTGCTGCACTCGATCGGCAGCAATATCTCGCGGCACCGCACCGATCCGTGGATTACCCGCTACATCTTCCCCAATTCGATGCTGCCCTCGGCGGCGCAGATTACCGCCGCGTATGAAGGATTGTTCGTGCTGGAGGACTGGCACAGTTTTGGAACCGATTACGACCGCACGCTGCAGGCATGGCGATTGAACATCGAGCAGGCGTGGGGCGGGCTTGACCCGCAGCGCTACGACGCGCGCTTCAAGCGGATGTGGCGGTTCTACCTGGCGGCGTCGATGGCGAGCTTCCGCTGCCGGAATTCGCAGTTGTGGCAGTTGGTGTTGTCGCCCAACGGCGTACCGGGTGGGTATATCGCGCCGCGGTGATGGCGGCGGCGCAGATGCCCCAGTCCTGCCGGCCTGGCGGTCGATCAGGGCTGCTTCGGCGACCTGTGCAAAGCAGGATCCGAGAACACGGTTGATGCGTCATATCAGGCTTCAATATTGCTCTTGCCACTGTCAGCTTGATCGCCACTGTGACGCCGCGCTGTTGAACTCAATCCATGTGATTCGTCGGTTGTCGCCGAAGCAGGCAGCCAACTACGATGTGTTCATGACCTTCGACGACGTGACCGTGCTTGACGCCCTTCTGGCCGCTGGTCAGCGGGTTCAATCTGCCTTCGCAGGAGCATCCGATCCGGAGGGAGCGCTGCGGTCTGCGCATGAGTTTCTTGCCAATGCACTGGGCCACCATCCTGATGATGCGCGGTTGCTTACCGCGTTGGGGGCGGTTGCATGCGATCGGGGTCAGCACGAGCAGGCGCTTGCGCCGCTGCGACGGGCGCTGGCGTTGGGCAGCCGGGACAAAAATGCCTACTTCAACCTGGGGGTGGCGTTGATCAACCTGAGCGAGCCGGCACGCGCGAAGACGGCGTTCACCCGAGCCTGCGCGCTGTCGGCATTGTCCTGCACGTGGGAAGCGTACTTTGATCCACAAGCCCATTGATGGGGGGGGCGGGATCCTCTCACGTGATCGGCAACAAAAAACCGCCCGGCACTGCCGGGCGGTCCTGTTTACACGCGTCGTTGAATCGAACGCTTACTTCTTGCCATCACCACCGGTCAAACCACGCTTTTCCAGCAGCGGTTCGATCTGCGGCTCATGCCCGGCGAAATTGCGGAACAGTTCCATCGCATCCACGCTGCCGCCCTTGGACAGCAGGGTCTGGCGGAAATGGTCGCCGTTCTTGCGACTCAGGCCACCGTTTTCGCGGAACCACTTCTGGGTGTTGGCATCGAGCACTTCGGACCAGATGTAGGCGTAGTAGCCGGCCGAGTAGCCGCCCATGATGTGGCTGAAGTAGGGGGTCTTGTAGCGCGGGGGGACCGGCGCGTAGTAGATGCCGTCCTTCTCCAGCGCGGCGCGCTCGAAGGCCATCACGTCCTTGGCGGCCGGGACCTGGTCCGGACCGATCTGGTGCCAGCGCTGGTCCAGCATGGCCGCACCGAGGTACTCGGTGGTGGCAAAGCCCTGGTTGAACTTGGCCGCGGCGATCACCTTGTCCAGCAGTGCCTGCGGCATCGCGGTGCCGTTCTGGTAGTGCTTGGCGTAGTTCTTCAGGATGGCCGGGTTGTCCGACCACATTTCATTGACCTGCGAGGGGAACTCGACGAAGTCGCGCGGCACGGCCGTGCCGGAGAAGTACGGGTACTTCACGTTGGAGAACATGCCGTGCAGGGCGTGGCCGAACTCGTGGAAGGTGGTGGTCACTTCATCCCAGGTCAGCAGCGAGGGCTGGCCGGCCGGCGGCTTGGGGATGTTGAGGTGGTTGGCCACCACCGGCTTGAAGCCGGTCAACTCGGACTGGGACACATAGGAGTTCATCCAGGCGCCGCCGCGCTTGGAGGCGCGTGCATACGGGTCGAAGATGAAGATCGCCAGCTGGCTGCCGTCGGCATCGAACACGTCATAGACGGTGACGTCGTCGTGGTAGACCGGCAGGTCGGTGCGCTGCTTGAAGGTCAGGCCGTATTCCTGGTTGGCGGCGAAGAACACGCCGTTTTCCAGTACGTTCTTCAGTTCGAAGTACGGCTTGAGCTGGGACTCGTCGAAGTTGTACTTGGCCTGGCGCACCTTCTCGCTGTAGAAGGCCCAGTCCCACGCTTCGAGCTGGAAGGTCGGCTTGCCGGCGGCCTTCTGTTCCTTGTCGATCATGGCCTGCAGGTCGGCGGCTTCGCGCTTGGCGTTGGCCACCGCAGCCGGGGCGAGCTGGCCGAGCATGGCATTGACCGCTTCGGGGGTCTTGGCGGTCTGGTTGGTCAGGTTGTACGCGGCGAAGTTGGCAAAGCCCATCAGCTTGGCCTTGTCGGCGCGCAGCTGCATGATGCGCGAGACCAGCGCGGTGTTGTCGAACTCACCGCCGCGGCTGCCGCGGGTGACGGACGCTTCGTAGATCTTCTGGCGCAGCTCGCGGTTGCGCAGGTTGGTCAACGGCGGCTGGCCGGTGGTGTTGAGCAGGGCGATGACGTACTTGCCATCCAGCTTGCGGGCCTTGGCGGCTTCGGCGGCGGCAGCGATCTGCTCGGCGGACAGGCCGTCGAGCTGCTTGACGTCGTCCACCACAACGGCCGAGGCATTCACTTCGTTCTGCACGTTCTGGCTGAACTTCGTGCCCAGGTTGGCCAGCTCGGCGTTCATCGCCTTGAGCTTGGTCTTGTCGGCATCATTGAGCTTGGCGCCGGCGCGGACGTAGCTGTCGTAGTACTTCTCGACCAGGCGCACGCCTTCGGCGTCGAGGCCGAGCTGGGTGCGGGTGTCGTACAGGGCCTGGATGCGGGCGAACAGCTTGCCGTTGAGGGCGATGGCGTCGCTGTGGGCGGCGAACTTGGCCGAGTAGTCGGCCTGCAGCTTCTTGCGGGCGTCGTTGGTGTCGGCGCCGACCAGGCTGAAGAAGACGGTGGTGGCGCGGTCGAGGGTGTCACCGCTCTTTTCCAGGGCAATGAGGGTGTTGTCGAAGGTCGGCTTGGCCTTGTTGTTGGCGATTGCCTCCACTTCCTTCAGCTGCTGGGCCATGCCGGCGTCGAAGGCGGGCGCGAAGTCGCTGTCCTTGATCTTGTCGAACTGCGGGTAGTGCAGGGGCAGGGGGCTGTCGGCGAAGAACGGGTTGGCCTGCTGGGCGTTGGCGGCCACGGGGGCGGCGGCGACGGCGGAATAGGCGGGCAGGGCAAGGCCGAGGGTCACGGCGACGGCAAGGGCAAGGCGGGTGGTCAAGGGGAATTCTCCGGTCAGACAAGTGCACGAGGTTACCCCGGCGCGATGGCGTGGGGCTTGTGTCGAAAGGCATGGGATTGCGGGTTGGAGCAGGCGTCGAATCGCTTGACGTCCGATTGCTGTGTTGGAACCGCAGGTGCCGCCCGCTGGCCTCCTCCGCATGAACCCGAATCGGTAGAGCCACCCCATGGGTGGCTGCTCTCGGCAGCAGCCCCACACCCCCACGGCGCTAAGATGATCCCCTTCCACCGGAGCCTTTCCCATGACCAGCGCATTCGATTTCTCGTTCGTGGACCTCACCGGCCAGCCACAGCCGCTGGAGCAGTACCGGGGCAAGGTGCTGCTGGTGGTCAACGTGGCCAGCAAGTGCGGCTTCACCCCGCAGTACGAGGGGCTGGAGGCGTTGTGTCGGGAGTACGCGGCACGCGGGCTGGTGGTGATCGGGTTCCCGTGCGATCAGTTCGGGCACCAGGAGCCGGGCAACGCCGACGAGATCCGCAATTTCTGCTCGTTGACCTACGCGGTCGATTTCCCGCTGTCGGACAAGGTGGACGTCAACGGCGAGGGCGCGCATCCGCTGTGGCAGTGGCTCAAGGCGGAGAAGTCCGGGCTGCTGGGCACGCGCGGGATCAAGTGGAACTTCAGCAAGTTCCTGGTCGGGCGCGATGGGCAGGTGCTGGAACGCTATGCGCCGACCGACAAGCCGGAATCGCTGCGCGGGGATATCGAGGCGGCGCTGGGGTGATGCGGGCACTCGCCCCCGCCTGATCGCGGCAAGGTAGTGCCGGCCGCTGGCCGGCTCCTCGCACACGACGATCGTGGAAGGCTTCAGCCACGCATGGCGTGGCTCTACCGGGTGGCGAGTGGATGCGTGGAAGGCCCCAGCCACGCGGGGCGTGGCTCTACCGGGTGGCGAATGGGTGCGTGGAAGGCTTCAGCCACGCGTGGCGTGGCTCTACCTTCGGTGCGCCATTCGCGCTTACTTCTCGACGAACGCGCGCTCGAAGACGTAGTGGCCCGGGGTGCCGATGCGCGGGGAGGTCTGGAAGCCGCGGCTGTCCAGCACGGTGCGCAGGTCGGCCAGCATCTGCGGGCTGCCGCAGATCATGGCGCGGTCGTTTCCCGGATCCAGCGGCGGCAGGCCGAGGGTCTTCTGCATTTCACCGCTTTCCATCAACGAGGTCAGGCGACCCTGGTTGGGGAACGCCTCACGGGTGACGGCCGGGTAGTACAGCAGCTTGTCGCCGATCATCTCGCCGAGGAATTCGTGCTCGCGCAGTTCCTTCTCGAACAGGTCGCGGTAAGCCAGGTCCTTTTCGTAACGCACGCCGTGGGTGAGGATCACCTTGTCGAAGCGCTCGTAGGTTTCCGGGTCCTTGATCACCGACAGCCACGGCGCCAGGCCGGTGCCGGTGCCCAGCAGGTACAGGTGCTTGCCCGGGTGCAGGTCGCTGATCAGCAGGGTGCCGGTGGGCTTCTTGCCGACCAGGACCTTGTCGCCCGGCTTGATGTGCTGCAGGCGCGAGGTCAGCGGGCCGTCCTGGACCTTGATGCTGAAGAACTCCAGGTTCTCTTCCCAGTTGGCGCTGGCGATGGAATACGCGCGCAGCAACGGGCGTGCCTCGGTTTCCAGGCCGATCATCACGAACTGGCCGTTCTCGAAGCGGAAGCCGCTGTCGCGGGTCGTGGTGAAGCTGAAGTAGGCGTCGGTCCAGTGGCGGACCTCAAGCACCGTTTCGGCGCCGAAAGCGGAAGACATGGGGGTGGGGGTCTGATCTGTTTTGTCCCGTCCAGTTTATCTCAAATGAGATAAATTCTCATTGACTGGCCGGAAAGGCTTGTGGAGTGGGGGTTTCAACGGTACCCGGCCGCTTGCAGCTCGAACAATTCGGCGTAACGGCCCCCCTGGGTCATCAGTTCGGCATGGGTACCGCTGGCCTCGATCCGGCCGCCGGCCAGCACCAGAATGCGGTCGGCCATGCGTACCGAGGAGAAGCGGTGCGAGATCAGTACGGCGGTGCGCTGGTCGGACAGTTCCTTGAAGCGCTGGAACACCTCGAATTCGCTGCGCGCGTCCAGTGCGGCGGTTGGCTCATCGAGGATCATGACCTGTGCATCGCGCATGTAGGCGCGGGCGATGGCGATCTTCTGCCATTGCCCGCCGGACAGGTCCACGCCCTGCTTGAAGCGTCGGCCGATCAGCTGGTCGTAGCCGTTTGGCAGCGCGTTGATCACCTCATCGGCCATGCCGCGGCGGGCGGCGTCGCGGATGCGCGCATCGTCGGTCATTGCTTCGACCAGGCCGACGCCGATGTTCTCGCCCGCGCTCAGGTTGTAGCGCACGAAGTCCTGGAAGATCACGCCCATGTTGGCGCGCAGGTCATCCAGATCGTAGTCGCGCAGGTCGCGCCCGTCGAGCAGGATGCGGCCTTCGTCCGGGTCGTACAGGCGCGCCAGCAGCTTCACCAGCGTGGTCTTGCCGGCGCCGTTCTCGCCGACCAGCGCCAGCACTTCGCCGGCGTGCAGTTCGAAATCCAGGTGGCGCACCGCCCAGTTTTCCGCATCGGGGTAACGGAAGCCGACGTTCTCGAACACGAAGCCGTCGGTGATCGGCTGCGGGATCGCCACCGCATCGGTGCGCGAGTGGATCTCCGGCTGGATCTGGAAGAACGAGAACAGATCGTCCAGGTACAGCGCCTGCCCGGCCACCTGCGAGAAGCCGATCAGCAGCCCTTCCAGCAACTGGCGCAGGCGCAGGAAGCTGCCGGCCAGGAAGGTCAGGTCGCCGATCGAAAAATCGCCGCGCACGGTGCGCCACGCGATGTAGGCATACGCGGTGTAATAGCCCAGCGTGCCGAGCGCGGCCAGCAAGGTGCCCCAGAACGCGCGCTTGCGTGCCAACGCCCGGTTGGCGTGGAAGAACTTGTCGGCCAGGAACTTGTAGCGCTCGATCAGGAAGCGGTGCAGGTTGAAGATCTTCACCTCCTTGGCCGTTTCCACGCTGGCCCCGATCTGGCGCAGGTAATCGAGCTGGCGGCGCTCGGGCGTCCACTGGAAATTGAGCGAATAGCCGGCCGCGTTGAAGTGCGACTCGCCGATGAAGGCCGGCACCAGCGCCACCGCCAGCAGCAGGATCAGCCACGGCGCGTACACCAGCAGGCCCACCGCCAGGCTGGCCACGGTGATGGCGTCCTGCACCTGGCCGAACAGCTGGCTCATCAGGTTCATCCGGCCCATGGTCTGGCGCCGCGCGCGGTCCAGCTTGTCCTGCAGGTCCGGGTCTTCGAAGTCTTCCAGGTCCAGTTCGGCGGCGTGCTCCATCAGCCGCACGCTGGTGACGTTGGTGAACAGTTCCGAGAGCAGGCTGTCGGCATAGTTCACCGCGCGGCCCAGCAGGTCGGAGACGATCGCCAGGCCGAACTCCAGTGCGAGCAGGCCGAGTAGTGGATTGAGCACGCCGCTGGACAGTGCCTCGCCAAACGGCGGGAAGCCGGCTTCGTGCTGGCTCAGGTGCAGCGCCGCGTCGATGATCAATTTGCCCACGTACAACATCGCCACCGGCAGCAACGCACGGATCAGGCGCAGGCCCAGGCTGGCACTGGCCAGGCCGGGGCTCGTCTGCCAGACCTGACGCAGGAACGGGGGCAGGTTGCGCATCGCCTGGAAGCGTTCGCGCAGGCTGGGATTCTTCTGGCCGGAAGCGCCGGCGGCGGGGGAGGCGGGCATGCCGCTATTGTGCGCGCCCGTGCCGTGGCGGAGGGATGAATGCGTTGCACGCTACGACACCAAAGCGCGCAATTATCCAAATCGGTAGGTGCCGACCGTTGGTCGGTACGGCGCAGCACGGCAATCACACGGTGGGTGACGACCGTTGGTCGGCACGGCGCAGCACGGCAATCACGCGGTAGGTGCCGACCGTTGGTCGGCACA
>NZ_JBFULC010000030.1:0-43229 GCF_056400525.1 Stenotrophomonas sp. P5_A9 | reverse complement strand
GACCAACGGTCGGCTCTACACGGTGGGGGGCCGTGTCCTGAGCAGCCGACCAACGGTCGGCTCTACCAGCGGGGCGGAGAGCAGCCGACCAACGGTCGGCTCTACCAGCCCAGCAGCCGACCAACGGTCGGCTCTACCAGCGGGTCGCCCAGGGGGTGTCCGCGGTGTTACCCGTGCGGGTATTGCAGCTGCGCGTCCAGCTGCGCCAGACGCTCCGGCGTACCCACATCGGTCCATCGCCCGCGGTGGTGCTGCCCGCTCACGCGGCCCTGCGCGATGGCATGCCGCAGCAGCGGCGCCAGCCCGAACTGCGGCGGCTGCGCAGCCGCGCCGGGGGTATCGCCGATGACCGCGCGCCACCCATCGAGAATCCGCGGCCGATACACGCCGATGCCGGCATAGGTCAGCCGCGCGGCCTCGCCGTCATCGCTGACCTGGCCATCGCCGCGCAGGATGAAATCGCCGCGCGGATGCTGCGCCGGGTTGTCGACCAGCACCAGGTGCGCATCCCCTGTGGGATCACGCGGCAGCGTGCCGAAGTCCACGTCCGTCCACACATCGCCGTTGACCACCAGGAACGGCGCATCGCCGAGCACCGGCAGCGCGTTGAGGATGCCGCCGCCGGTTTCCAGCGGCACCGCGCCCTCGTCGATGATGTGCAGGCGCAGGCCCCAGCGCGCGCCGTCACCGAGCGCGGACGCGAATTGATCGCCCAGCCATGAGGTATTGATCACCACGTTCTCCACGCCCGCCGCCGCCAGACGCTCCAGGTGCCATTCGATCAGCGGCTTGCCACCGGCCACCAGCAGCGGCTTGGGTGTATGCAGGGTCAGCGGGCGCATGCGCTCGCCTTTGCCGGCCGAGAAAATCAGTGCCTTCATGGGCGTGCCGGGATTGGGCCGGCCAGCTGCGCCAGCGCGGGTTTGATGCGCTGCTGGAGCAGGTCATCCAGCGCCGCCAGTTCGGGATGGCGCGGCAGCACTTCGTCCAGGTAACGGATGAAACGCGGCGCGTCGTCGAAGTAATGGCCCTTGCCATCGCGGTCGCGCAGGCGCACGAACAGGCCGAGGATCTTGAGGTGGCGCTGCACGCCCATCCAGTCCGCATCGCGCAGGAACTGCGGCCACGGGCGCACCGGGAGGCCTGCGGCCAATGCCTGGGCGTGGTACCGCGCCAGCCAGGCATCCACTTTCTCCAACGGCCAGCTCAGGAATGCATCCTTGAACAGGCTGACCGGGTCGTAGGCGATCGGCCCACGCACCAGGTCCTGGAAATCCAGCACGGCCGGACCGGCGTCGACCGGCATCAGGTTGCGCGGCATGAAGTCGCGGTGGGTGAGCACCTGCGGCTGGTTCAGTGCGTTGTCCATCAGCCGGCGATGCACCCACTGCAGCTGTTCCAGTTCGCCGCAGTCCAGCTGCAGGCCCAGATGGCGCTGCAGGAACCATTCGTCGAACAGCCCGGCGTCACGCTGCAGCAGCGCCTCGCCGAACGACCCCATACCCTCGGGCACCGGAATCTGCTGCAGCCGGATCAGCTGTGCGAAGGCGGCATCGAACCACGCGTCGGCATTGTCGTCGTCGATATGCCGCGCCAGCGTCGGGCCCCCGAGGTCTTCCAGCAGCAGGAAGCCCTGCTCGACATCGCGCTCGAGCACGCGCGGTACGCGCACGCCGTTGGGTTCGAGCAGGTCATGCATGCGCAGCCACGGGCGCACGTCTTCCAGCCCGGGCGGGGAGTCCATCACGATGTGGCTCCCGGCCGTGCTGGTGGTGCGCCAGTAACTGCGGAAACCGGCGTCGACCGAGGCCCGGTCCAGCGCCAGGTGCGGGTCGTTGAGCGCGGTACTGGCCCACTGGCGGCGGAGGTCGGCGCGCAGGGGATCGGAAGCGGGATCGTTCATGGACGGGTACGTCGAAGCGGCACCGTGCAGGCGCCAGGGAAAAGAGGGGAGGGCGGGCTCAGCGTTTGCCGTTGCCGCTGACAAGGCGCAGCACGGCAAGCACGGCCACTGCACCGAGTATCGCGCCGAGGAAGCCGGCCGGCTCACCGGCGGCATACCAGCCCATGTACTGGCCGAACCAGCCGGCCAGCAGTGCGCCGACGATGCCGAGCACGATGGTCAGCAGGCAGCCCATGCGGTTGTTGCCGGGCATGAAGAAGCGCCCGAGCAGGCCGACCACGAAGCCGACCAGGATGATGTAGAGCCAGCTGGTGCTGCCGAACAGTCCGTTCATGCCATTTGCGCCTTCGGAGGGTGGACGCAGCCTAGCAAGGCCAGGCTGCGTCCGTCACGCCGTGTGCGCTCAGCAGCAGCCGTGGCCGCCGTGGCGGGTGCCGCTGTCGGCGGCCACCGGCGAACCGCTGGTCTCGCCGCGCAGGCTGGCCGCGTAATGCTCGCTGATCACCTTGGAGACGCACGAGGTGACCTTCTTGCCCATCGGGATATGCAGGAACTCGTTCGGGCCATGGGCGTTGGAATGCGGGCCGAGCACGCCGGTGATCATGAACTGCGCGCCGGGGAACTTCTCGCCGAGCATGCCCATGAACGGGATCGAGCCGCCTTCGCCCATGTACATCGCCGGCTTGCCGAAGAAGGTCTGGCTGGCAGCATCGATCGCCTGGGTCAGCCACGGCGCCATCGCCGGTGCGTTCCAGCCGCTGGAGGCCTTTTCAAGGTCGAGTTTCACTTCGGCGCCGTTCGGCGGATCGCGCAGCAGGGCCTCCTTGAGCAGCTCGCCGCAGGCCTTGCCATCGGCGGTCGGCGGCAGGCGCAGCGACAGCTTCACCGCGGTGTGCGGGCGCAGCACGTTGCCGGCCGAGGCCAGCGGCGGCATGCCGTCCACGCCGGTGACCGACAGCGCCGGACGCCAGGTGCGGTTGAGCACCAGTTCGGTGAGGTCCTCGTTCATCGGCTTGAGGCCGTCGACCATCGGGAATTTCTCGAAGATCGCGGTGTCCACTACGTCCGCGGCGCGCTTGGCCTGTTCCAGGCGCTCGGCCGGGATGTCCACGTTCATGCCGTCGATCAGGATGCGGCCGGTGTTCTCGTCCTCGATCCGCGACAGCAGCTGGCGCAGCAGACGGAAGCTGGACGGAATCACGCCGGAGGCATCGCCGGAGTGCACGCCTTCGTTGAGCACCTTGACCGAGAAATTGCCGCCGGTCAGGCCACGCAGCGAGGTGGTGCACCACAGCTGGTCGTAGTTGGCGCAGCCCGAATCCAGACACACCACCAGTGACGGCTTGCCGATGCGGTCGGCCAGGTGGTCCACGTAGGCCGGCAGGTCGTAGCTGCCCGATTCTTCGCAGGCTTCGATCAGCACCACGCAACGCGCGTGCGGCAGCCCCTGTTCCTGCAGTGCCAGCACGGCAGCCAGCGAGCCGAACATCGCATAGCCGTCATCGGCGCCGCCGCGGCCGTACAGCTTGTCGCCGCGCAGCACCGGCACCCACGGGCCGAGGTCGTCGTCCCAGCCGGTCATTTCCGGCTGCTTGTCCAGATGGCCGTAGAGCAGGATGGTGTCGTCGCCGGTCTCGGCGCCGGAGGCGGGGATTTCCAGCAGCAGCAGCGGCGTGCGGCCTTCCAGGCGCACCACCTCCACGCTCAGGCCCGGCAGGTTCTGGGCCCGGGCCCAGGTTTCCATCAGGGTGACGGCCTGCTCCATGTACCCATTGGCCACCCAATCTGCGTCGAACATCGGCGATTTGTTGGGAATACGGATGTAATCGACCAATTGCGGGACGATTTCGCTGTCCCACTTCTCACTGACGAATTGGCCGAGTTTGGTGCTGTCCATCTGACACTCCGGAGGCATTGGCTAGTCGTCACATTCTACGCCGCTGGTCGGGGTAGGGATTTCCCTACATCACGTCAGGTATTTGGCTGGCTGTGTGAAGGCGTTGTGGACGATAGGCTGTGTGTATGTGGCGAGGGATGCTGGAGCCTCCGACGGGATAGCCGGCAGGCACCGGTTCCGAGCCACAAGGAGTAGCACGGTGGGGCCTTGGTTTTCGTGGAAGGCGCTTGCGCTGGGACTGCTGTTGATGGGAGCCGCTCACGCGGCCGACCGCATCGACATCAATACGGCTGATGCGTCGACGCTGCAGCAGGGATTGACGAACGTGGGGCCACGCAAGGCCGACGCGATCGTCGCGTACCGGCGACAACACGGACCTTTCCTCCGGATCGAGGATCTGGCACGGGTGAAGGGGATAGGGACAGCAACGGTCGAACGGAATCGACAACGGATGACGGCGGGGGTCATGAAGAGCCCCGCGGCGGAACCGCCCAGGAGGGCGTTGCCGGCAGCCGTACCAAGGCGATGACCAACAGGACAGGTCGGGGACGGGCAGGGAGCTGGTCACTGGTCGCCGCGCAGGACGCGCGATGACACCGACACACGCAGGGAAGCGGTGCGCACGGATGCGGCGCGGAAGGAGTGGCGCGGATCCACCTGGACGGTGGCATCCAGACCCGGGAAGGGCTGCGATGGCGGAACGATTTACGGCCGAGTGCAGGGAGCATGGCCGGACCCACACTGGGCAGGATGCACAGGGGGAAGGCTGGACGCCGACAAGGACGTGACGATTGCCCGGTCTGCGCAGGGATGCGTGGCCGGGCAATTTCTTTTGGGCGACGTGCACACCCACGCCAACACCTGATTCATGCAGCGCGTTGGTGTAGCGTCGTCGCATCACTGCATGGAATGAACCACATGGCGCCACGCCGCGCGTTGCTTACCCTGGCCTTGGCCACCTTGTTCGCCGCCGGTATGGGCTCGGCTGCTGCCGCGACCGCCACGCCGCCCGCCAGCACCGCCGCCGCGAAGGCCGTTGCCGCGCCGCGCGGTCCCACCGATCTGAAGCCTGGCCAGTTCCTGTAGCATCCGGAAATCTCCCCGGCCGGTCCGATCGTGCTGGTGGTCAGCCTGGATGAGCAGCGCGCCTACGTGTACCGCAACGGCATCGCCATCGGCCTGAGTACGATCAGCTCGGGCAAGACCGGGCACGAAACCCCGACTGGCGTATTCACCATCCTGCAGAAGGACAAGGACCACAAGTCCAACCTCTACAACAGCGCGCCGATGCCCTACATGCAGCGGCTGACCTGGGACGGCATCGCCCTGCACGGCGGCAGCTTGCCCGGGCACCCGGCCTCGCATGGCTGCGTGCGCCTGCCGCAGGCGTTCGCGCAGAAGCTGTTCGGCGAAACCAAGCGCGGCGACACCGTGGTGGTGGCCGATGCCAAGAGCGCGCCGATGACGCTGGCCTATCCGGCGGTGCTGGCGCCGGTCAACAGCACCGGCAAGCCGCTGGTGGAAACCACCGCTGCGCYGGAGCATTACTGGAACGATGCGGCCGCCCCCAGCGGGCAGGTCGGCATCCTGGTAAGCCTGCACGACCAGCGCCTGTACGTGTTGCGCGACGGGGTACTGATCGGCGAATCGCGGCTGCAGGCCAAGGCGCTGCCGGCGTTCGAGGGCACCACCTTGTTCGTGATGCAGCAGGGCTACTCGGATGTGCCCAGCCCGCTGGACGCCCATCAGCGCCTGCACAAGTGGACCGCCTATCCGCTGCTCGGGCAGAGCGCCGGCAATGCCAGCCCGGACCTGCTGGCCACGCCCAGCCTGCCGATGGCGCTGCCGCCGGAATTCGCCGAGCAGCTCTACAAGGCGCTGGTGCCGGGCACCACCCTGCTGGTCACCAGCCTGCCGGCGGTGCGTCCGGAGGCCGATGAACAGAACCTGCAGCCGGTGTTGGAATCCGACGCTGGCGGGTCCACCTTGTAGGCATGGGTCCTGCGGGTATGCCGTTGATGCGTGTGTCCACCTTTTCCTGGAATGCCCTGTGCGGGCTGGCGCTGACCGCGTCGGCCGCCGCGGTAGAGGCTGCCCCGGCAGTGGCGGCCGGGACGTTGCCGCCGGCGCAGCTGGCCGACATGCTCGCCCGCGCCGCGCCCGGCGCGGACCGCAAGGTCCTGCAGCTGGCCGCCAAGGCGATGTCGTGTGCGCTGCGTCGGCCGGAGTTGGGCATCGATCCGACCCGGCTGAGCGTGATCGATTATTCGCGGCCCTCGACCCAGCAGCGCATGTGGGTGTTCGACCTGGCCCGGCAGAAGCTGCTGTTCGAAGAATGGGTGGCGCATGGCCGCAACAGTGGTGGCAACCAGACCGAGCACTTCTCCAACCGCGACGGCAGTTTCATGTCCAGCCTGGGCGCGTTCACCGCCAAGGAAACCTACATGGGCGGCAACGGCTACTCGCTGCGCCTGGAAGGCCTGGAGCCGGGCTTCAACGACCATGCGCGCGACCGCGCCATCGTCATCCACGGGGCGCCGTACGTGAACCCGACCATGGCGCGCCTGCAGGGCCGCCTCGGCCGTAGCCTGGGCTGCCCGGCAGTACGCCTCACGGTGGCCAAGCCGCTCATCGACAGCCTGCGCGGCGGTGCGATGGTGTTCGCCTACTACCCCGACAAGGACTGGCTGGCGCGCTCGCAGCTGCTCGGACCGGACTGCGGTGGCAGCGCCGGCTGAGCGTGCTGGGGCACAATGGCGGCATGTCGACCGATACCGTCCTGAGCGCGGCCACGCGCGTCATTCCCAGTTTCGAATACCGTCGCGAACGTTGGCGCAACGGCATGGGCTGGACCCGAGAAATCCTGCGCGTGCCGGACAATGATGGCTGGCAGGTGCGCTTGTCGATTGCCGAGATCGAACAGGACGCGGCGTTTTCCGCGTTCCCCGGCATCGAGCGCGAGCTGGTGCTGCTGCGTGGGGAAGGGCTGCGTCTGCGTTTCGCGGATGGCACGGTACATACACTGTCGCCCCCGCACGACCGGCTGCGTTTTGCCGGCGAGGCGCAGGTCAGCGGCGAGCTGGTCGATGGCCTCACCCACGATTTCAACCTGATGTGGCGGCGCGACACGCTCGATGCAGCGCTACTGCACCGACCGTTGGTGGGCAGCATGTTCTTCTTCACCGAGCCCGCGGTGGCCTGGGCGATTCACCTGCTGGCCGGCCAGGCCGCGTTCGAGGGGGAGGCCGGAATGCCACCGTTGGAGGCGGGTGACACCGCGTGGCTGGCCGCTGGCGCGCGCAAGCGATTTGCGTTGCGCGGTGGCGGCGAGCTGCTGGCGATCCGGCTGAGTCCGCGTTAGGGACGCATCCCGATCGATCACCGATACCCGTGTGCCACGTTCGGTGGCGACCTGACCGGTGGCGAAGGCGGCTTCGGTGGAGATGATGCGTGTGTCGCGCCGATCACGGTCATCGTTCGTTTGGGAACCGACCCTATCGGCTGCGGCGCACTGGGTGCGCTCAATACACGTCGCGGCGGTACCTGCCGGCCACGATCAACGCTTCCTTGCCTTCGCGTCCCAGTGCGCGTTCGATCACGTCGTCCACTGCCGGGGCCATGCCCTGCAGACTGCCGCAGACCAGGATCGTGGCGCCGTCGCGGACCCACTGCCACAGCGTGTCGATGTTGGCCTGCAGCCGGTCCTGCACGTAACGATGCTCGCCGCCGTCTCGGCTGAACACCGTATCCAGACGCTCGATCCAGCCGGCCTGCTGCCAGGCCTGCAGTTCATCGCCGAAGTAGAAGTCATGCGCAGCGGTACGTTCGCCGAACAGCAGCCAGTTGCGCCGCGCGCCGGCATCCCTGCGTGCACGCAGGTGCGCGCGCAGGCCGGCGATGCCGGTGCCGTTGCCGATCAGGATCAGCGGTGCGTCGGTAGCGGGCGCGTGGAAATTCGGATTGCTGCGGAAGCGCAGGTCGATGCGTCCACCGAGGGCGGCGTGATCGCACAACCAGCCGCTGCCCAGGCCGGGCGTGCCATCGGGACGCAACTGGCGGCGCAGCAACAGCTGCACGTCACCTTCGACCGGCATGCTGGCGATGGAGTATTCGCGATGGGGCAGCGGTCGCAGCGCGGAAACCAGCAATGCGGCATCGGCGGACGGTGTTTCTTCAGCGGTCGGCAGGTGCGCACAGGCAAGATGCTCGCGCAACGCGACGCCGTCGATCACCTGCGAGCCGTCCAATGCGGCCTCGGCCAGCCATGCCTCGACAGCGGCCGGCGCGTGGCGTGGACCGATCTCCACCACATCGCCCGCCTGCCAGACCGGCAGCACACCGTCGGCCGGTAACAGCGATACCGCCCAGGTGCCCGCGCCAGGGCTCCCGGGATTCTGCAGCGCACGGCTGCGCAGCTGCCAGTGCTGATACTCGGCCGGGGTCCAGTCGGGCAGGTCGGTCGCCGTACCCCCAAGTTGGCCAAGCAACTGCTGCCAGTGGCGCAGCGCGGCCGGATCGGCGTTGTCCACCTCGACGGTGTCGAACAGCGGGTGCGCACCCTGCCGGCGCAACCAGGTATCCAACTGATGGCCGAACGCGCAGAAATGCCCATAACTGCGGTCACCAAGCGCCAGCACGCCGTACTGCAGGTCGGGCAGCGCCAACGACTGCGACATCACGGTGCGCAGGAACGGCAGCGCATGATCGGGTGCATCGCCTTCACCGGTGGTGCTGGCCACGAACAACACCTGCGTCGCCTGCTGCAACGCGTTGCTGTCGATCTGGTGCAGACCCCGGATGCGTACCGGCAGGCCGGCCGCGCGCAGTGCCTCGGCACTGCGCGCGCACACCTGCTGGGCGAAGCCGGTCTGGCTGGCCCAGACCAGCAGGATCGGTGCCTGTCCTTCACTGCCTGCATCGTCGCGTGGGCGCCCACGCCACCAGATCAGCGCGCATAGCGCGGCATAGCCGAGCACGCTGCCGATTGCCCAGCGCCAGTGCGAGGCCAGCGGCGCGCCCTGCCACCCGTCTTTCTGCAGGTGCAGGCGCAACAGCAACCACGCCAACACCGCCAACGCGGCGAGCACCAGCAGGT
The DNA here is from genome assembly GCF_056400525.1 of Stenotrophomonas sp. P5_A9. Lineage (NCBI taxonomy): Bacteria > Pseudomonadati > Pseudomonadota > Gammaproteobacteria > Lysobacterales > Lysobacteraceae > Stenotrophomonas > Stenotrophomonas sp. P5_A9. The sequence goes on along the minus strand of NZ_JBFULC010000030.1, from coordinate 34,334 downwards.
TGCCGACCACGGCGCGCGACGGACGGCTCATGCGGCCGGCGCCTGCTGCACATCGAACAGACGTTCGAACGCCGGGCTCATGTGTTCTTCAATGCCATTGGAGCCACGACTGACGAAGCGCACGGCCAGGTCGTGCGCGCGCGCGAACGCCAGCCCCTGCTCGACGCCCATCACGGTGAGCGCGGTGGCCCAGCCGTCGGCATGCATCGCATCGCGTGCCACCACAGTGACGGCTGCGGCGGCACGGGTGACCGGTGCGCCGCTGCGTGGGTCCAGGGTATGACTGAACTGCGCGCCGTCCTGCTCGAAGTGGTGCCAGCGGTCGCCGGAGGTGGCCACGGCCAGGTCATCCAACCCAAGCACGCGCGGCGGCAGGTCGGTACTGGCCTCTTCTTCCGGGCCGGCTTCCACCAGCACGCGCCACGGTTGGCCATCGGGCTTGCGACCGTAGCCGTACAGCTCGCCGCCAACGTCGACCAGCGCCGCGCGTACGCCCTGTTCGCGCAGCCAGTGGCCCACCTGGTCCACGCCGAAGCCCTTGGCGATCGCCGACAGGTCCAGCGCGACGCCGCCGGGTTGCTGCAGCGCGCGGTCCCGCCAGAGCAGGCGTTGCCAGCCACAACGCGCGCGGGTGGCCGCGAGCACCGCCGGATCGGGGATGCGCTGGGCGTGGGCGTGCGCGCCAAAACCCCACAGCGCCACCAGCGGGCCGACGGTGGGATCGAAGGCACCGCCGCTGCGCGCGGCGATGTCCAGCGCGGCGTCGAGTACCTGCGCGAACAAGGGCGGCAGCGGATGTACGCTGCCGCTGTCGGCGCGGTTGAAGCGTGAGATATCGCTGCCTGCTTCCCAGGTGCTCATCTGCGCGACGATGGCGTCGAGCTGGGCCTGGATGCCGGTGTGCAGCGGAGGCAGATCGCGCGTACGCGCCACCACCAGCTTTACCTGCCAGGTGGTGCCCATGGTGTGGCCACCGAGGCTGGCGATGTCGAAATCCGTGTTGTTCATGGGGTGGGCATGGCGGGCACGGTCGGCCCGATTGCCGATAAGGGTCTGGTGAAAGGCCCCCTCCATGCTGAAGGGGGCGTGGCAACCGCGCAGGCTGGACGTGACCTGCGCGGCGGTGAACGCCTTGGGCGATTACTGCGGCAGCACTTCCAGCGTGGCGACGTAGTTCAGGCGACGGGTCTTGGCCTGCTTCAGCGAGGTCTTCTTGTCTTCGCTGCTGGTTTCCAGCCAGTACATGCCGGCTTCGGGCCAGGTGACGGTGAACTCGCCCTTCTTGTCGGTGCTCACCTTGATCTCATTCTGGGCGTTGCGGTAACGCGTGCCGCCGCGGGTGATCTCGAACGCCAGGCCGGCGCGCGGCTTGCCATCGACCAGCACGCGAAAGCTTGCCGCTTCGCCGGCGGCCAGGTCGTTGGGGTGACCCAGAGCGACCAGCTCGATGCCCTGCTTGGTGGGGGCCAGCGCGGTGGCGTTCGGGGTGCCGTTGGTGACGAAGGTCTCGATGCGGTTGACCGACTGCGACACCTGCAGCTTCTTGGCTTTCTTCGGCACTTCGGTGGCGAAGGTGGCCGGGGTGCCGCGCCAGCGCTTGGGCTTGCCGGCTTCTTCCCAGCTGGCCGACAGGCCGCTGCTGACCGAGGCCAGGCGGTAGGTGCCCTGCTGGGTCAGTTCCACGTCGAAGACGCTGCGGTACTTGCCGGTGGACGCGTTCTGCGGCTGCACGGTGCTGCCGTCCGGCGCGGTGATGACCAGGCTGTCCAGGCGCAGCGGCACGTGGTTGAAGTAGAACAGGTCGTTGGACACGGCCGCATCGACGGTGATCCACGGGTTCTCACCGGCAATCACGGTCTGCGAGGGCTGCAGCCAGGCCTTGTGGGCCAGGGCGGAGAACGGAAGTGCGGCGGCCAGGGCGGCGGCTAGGACGAGCGAGCGCTTCATCAAAAACTCCATGTAGTGGACAGCTTCGGTGAACTGGGGATCGGCCCGGAGGCCGACGCTACGCCGCTGCGCGACGTCCCGAGGGGAACCCGACGGTGAGGGCGGGCGACAAGTCAGGGCTTGGCCGTGAGGGTGACCAGACCGAGTTCGGTGGCGCCTTGGGCTTTGCCGTTCTGGACGGTGGTGGCCGGCCAGGTAAAGGGGATCTTGAGCAGTTCGCGGCCGCCGACTTCGCGCACCGCTTCGACCACCAGAGTGTAATTGCCCGGGGCGAGGGCTTTCAGTGCCGGCTGCTTGTCGTTGAACGACAGCGCCTGCTTGCCGGCCGGGCGGGTGGGGCCGGTGACGCCGTCCACGGGCACGTCCAGGGTACGACCGCTCTTGCGCCACCACTGGCGCAGGTCGGGCAGCCACTTGGTGCCGTGGCCTTCGCTGTTGCCGGTCTGCTGGTACCAGACCGAGAGATTGGCGGCCACTTTCTGGTCGGCCCCTTCCAGCCACACGGCGACATACGGGCGGTGATATTCGGCCACGTTGAGCTTGGGTACTTCGACGTTGATGTCGAGGGTGGCGGCGTAGGCCGGGGTGGCGGCCAGCAGGCCGCTCAGGGCGATGGTCAGGGTGACGCGCATGGTGCGGCTCCGTGGGGGACGATCAAGGTAGGAGGGTCAGTGGATCAGGATCAGGGCGATCAGCAGCGGGATCATCAGGCCCAGGCCGACCAGCGGCCAGGTCATGCGACGCTGGCGGGCATGCAGGTGCAGCAGGAACAGGCCGGTGATGCAGAACACCAGGCAGGCCACGGCGAACACGTCCAGGAACCAGCCCCAGGCCGGTCCGGCGTTGCGGCCTTTGTGCAGGTCGTTGAAATAGGAGATCCAGCCGCGCGAGGTGGCTTCGTATTCGACCGCGCCACTGTCGCGATCGATGCTGAGCCAGGCGTCGCCGCCGGGGCTGGGCATGGACAGGTAGATTTCGCCCTCGGACCATTCGGCGCGGCGGCCGCCGACGGAAATGGCCAGCTGCGCATCGAGCCAGCGCGCGGCGGGGCGCGGAATCGGGGCGTTGCCGTCGGTGCGGTCGCCAAGTTGTGCGAGCAGGTCGGCGGGCAATTCGAGCTGGCGATTGACCACCTTCGGGGTGGCTTCGATGCTGGACGCGTGATTGAGGGTGATGCCGGTGGCGGCAAACAGGAGCATGCCGATCAGGCACACGGCCGAGCTGATCCAGTGCCACTGGTGCAGGGTGCGCAGCCAGAAGCCACGACGTTGTTGCTGCTGCACGCTGGAGGAGGGAGTGGCCACGGTCACGCTGCTGGGAACTGAATGGCGAATTACACCATTGATGAGAATGGTTCGCAATTTCTGGGTTTGCGGGGCTCCTGTGCTTGGAGGCGAGCGTCGCAAGCGCGGGACGTCCAGATCCTTAGCTGGCCAGCGGATATGGGTAAAAGCGGGTGCCTCGCAGTTTGTTTACTGAGGGCTGCCGAGCATGGCTCGGCACTACCGGTACACGGCCCCCGGGTAGWGCCGAGCCATGCTCGGCTGCTCCTGCTCCTGCTCCTGCTCTTGCTCTTGCTCTTGCTCCTGCCCTTGCTCTTGCTCTTGCCCTTGCTCTTGCTCCGGATCTCAACGCGGCGACCCGCCAACTTTCCGGGGGCGGTGGGGGCGGGGTTGCGGGATCGTAGAGCGCTTCCTGATCCGCAGCTGGGCTGGCGGGCATGGGTAAAAAGCGGGTGCCTTGCAGTTTATTTCGTGAGGGCTGCCGAGCATGGCTCGGCACTACCGATATACGGGCCCTGGTAGAGCCGAGCCATGCTCGGCTGCTCCTGCTCCTGCTCCTGCTCCTGCCCTTGCCCTTGCTCTTGCTCTTGCTCTTGCCCTTGCTCCGGATCCCACTTCCGCCCCCACCGCACCGCCCCCGCAGTGCGCAGGCCGTCCGCCGTTGCCGTCGCCCTCAGAACTTCGCGTTCACCGAGATCCAGTAACTCCGGCGCTGGTCCTTGGTGGCGTAATCGTCCACGCAGTTGTACTCGCTGTCGCTGCTCAGCACGCACGACTGCGACACGAAGTCCTTGTCGAACAGGTTGTTCACCCGCGCGTTGAGCGTCAGCCAGGGATTGATGTTCCAGCTGCCGCCCAGGTGGAAGATCGTGTAGTCCTCGTAGTAGCGCACCTGCGACGTGTTTACCCCGCCCACGTTGCTCAGCAGCGTGTCGCGGTAACGGTCGTAACGCCCCTCGCCGATCAACGACAGGCTGACCGCATCGCTGAGCTGCCAGTTCAGGCTGGCATTGGCCATGTGCCTGGCCGGCGTCGTGGTGCCGCCCACCGGCTTGCCCTTGTCCACGCCGCTGGTCTGCTCGGAGCGCGTGTAGGTGTAGTTGCCACGCAGCTGCAGGTTGTCCAGCAGGTCCACATAAGCGGCCGTTTCAATGCCCTTGGTCTCGGCCTTGTCCACGTTCACGCTCTGCGCGAACGTGCTGTAGCCCAACGCTGCCCAGCCCGGACCGACGTCAACGCAGTAGCCACTGCCGGCCGGTGCCACTTCGCAGTTCGGGAAGGTGCCGCCGCTGGCGATCTTGTCGTCGAACTTGTTGAGGAAGCCGGTCACGTTGAAGCCCCACTGCGCGCCCTCGTAGTACGTCGCGATCTCATAGTTGGTGCTGGTTTCCGGCTTCAGGTTCGGCGAACCCACCAACGGCAGCACGCCCTGGCCGCCGAAGCCGGTCACCCCCGGGAACAGCTGGTCGGGGCGCGGGGTCTTGTAGCCGGTGCTCACGCCGCCCTTGATCGTCCATGCATCGCTGGCGTTCCACACCAGGTATCCGCGCGGACTGACGTGGCTGCCGAAGATGTTGTGGTCGTCATAACGCACGCCCACCGTAGCGGTGAGCGTATCGGTCAACGACCAGTTGTCCTCGGCGAACACCGACCACATCCGATGCTGCTGCTTCACGTTGGCGCGGTAGCCGGCGCCGTCCATGCCGAACACGCCGTCGACCATGTCGGTGTCGTTGTATTGGCCGCCCACGGTCAGCTTGTGCGCGCCGAAGGTCATGTCCAGCATCGTGTCCAGCACGTAGCCTTCCAGCTCCATCGTGCGCAGCGGGCGCGGCAGGAATGCCTGCAGGCGTGCCTGCTCGCTGGCATTGAGCGCACTCAGCGCGTTGCCGCGGCCGGCCGCGCAGTTGGCGGCGGCGCCGGTGCGACGGCAGACGTCGTTCCACAGCGTCTGCAGGTCATCGCGTTCGTCCAGCGTCAATGGCAGCGAACGGCCGAGGTTGTTGCTGATGGTGTGGGTCAGCGTGGTCTGCCAGGTGCCGAATGTGTAGCGGCCCTGATGGCTCAGCGCCAGCTGGTCGCGCTCGTAGCGCTGGTAGGCGGTATAACCCACGCGCGGCTGAACTACGCGGCGGGTGAGGGTGCCGGTGCCGTTCGGATGGGGAACCGTGGCGTTGCCGACGCGCCACAGGCTGGCCAGGCTGTCCAGGGTGCCGGTCTGGCCCTGGCTGTTGTCGTATTTCTGCCGCGACACGTCGTAGTCCAGGGTCAGGTCGTGATCGTCGTTGATCGTCCAGTTCACGCGCACGCCGGTGTTCCAGTTGGTATTGGCCACCGCCTTGCCGCCGCCACCGAAGCCGATGCTGCGCTCCCACAGCGTGCCGTCCGGCAGCGGCAGGTCGTCCCATTCCGGGTTGGAGGCCTTGGCGTCGTAGTAGCTGCCACGCACCGCCAGGCCCAGGCGATCTTTGACGAGCGGTCCGGTCAGGTACACATCGGTGGTGCGCGCATCGCCGAACTGGTCGTCCTGCTGCACGGTGGCGCCCTGGGTGAGCGAGCCGTGCCAACTGTCCTGGTTGCGCCGGGTGATGATGTTGATCACCCCGCCCATCGCGTCCGACCCGTACAGGGTGGACATCGGGCCACGCACCACTTCGATGCGCTCGATCGCATCCAGCGGCGGCAGGTAGGAGAACTGGCCGCCGCCGAAGTTGTTCGGGTAGAGCTGGCCGACGTTGCTCTGGCGGCGACCGTCGATCAGCACCAGGGTGTACTCCGACGGCATGCCGCGCATGGAGAGGGTGGCGCGGCCGTTCTTGTCGGTGGTTTCCATGCCCACATCGATGCCTTCCACGTCGCGCAGCGCGTCGACCAGGCTGGTGTAGGGCCGCTTGCTCAGCTCTTGGCGACTGACCACGCTGATGCTGGCCGGGGCGTCGGTGATTTTCTGTTCGAAGCCGGCGGCGGTGACCACGACCTTGTCCAGCGTGGTCGGTGCGGCGGCGTCGCCGTTGGCGAAGGCGGGCGCGCTGATCGCGCCGAGCAGGGCCAGGCTCAGGGCGTGGCGGGACAGGGACATGCGACGACGATGGCGTTGGGCCATGGGGGTAACCTCGAAAAGGAAAGACGAACGCGGGACGCCACGACCGGCGGTCGCAGCGCTGCAGGAATCAGGGAAGTGCCCGGGAACAGGCAGGTGTCGCCATCGACGGGGGGCGCGTCACTACCGCGACGCGCGTGTCGGAATCAGCCCTGCGGTGGGGCTTGTCCGCGTTGAACGCGCAGGCCGGGCGCAGCCGGCAGCGGAATGGCAGGCGCCGAATCCACCGACGGGGCCACCTGCGGCGGCAGGTCGACCCAGGTCGCCAGCAACCGGTCCAGCGCGTCGGGCAAGGCCGGCGGCAACGGTGGCGGGGTGTTGGCCGGACGCACGCTGGTGAGCCGACGCGGTTTGGCCGCTACTTCTTCCTGCGGCGTGGTTTCACCGCCACCGCGACGTTCTTCGGCCGGCAGCTGCAGTACCAGCGCGGCACTGCCCGGCAACGCCCGGTCCAGCACCGGCAGGGCGGTGAACAGCATCGCCAGCAGGCCCAGCCATGCCAGCACGCTCGCCAACGCCGGACGCTGCCCGCGCACGGCGGGGGCGAAGTTGCGAAGGCGGTGCGGGTGGCGCAAGACGGAATCCCTGCTCAAGCGTGTTGGGTGGGGAACATGACGCTCCCGATCACGAGCGGACCTCGATGACGCGGCGGAGTGTAGTGAGATCCGTTCGCGGACGCAAATAGGAATGATTTGCGAATGGCTGGGTAACGATCTACGGCGCCGAAGGCGGATCGACCAGCGCCCGCAACGCGGCATGCGGCGAGGCCGCGAGGGTCGGGCGGAGGTGGGCAAGGAATGATGGGCTGCCATGGGCCAGTGCGCGTTTCAGCCACGCCGTGGCTGCATCGACCTGACCCGCCGCCAGCAACACCGAAGCATGGCTGGTCTGGCCGCGGAAGTCGCCGGCTTCGGCCGAGCGCAGGTACCACGCCGGTGCCGCGGCCGGATCCGCCGCCACGCCGATGCCGTCTTCCAGGCAGCGGCCGACCAGGTTCATCGATTTGGCATGGCCCAGTTGCGCGGCCCGCAGGTACAGCGCAAACGCGGCGCGGTCGTCGCGGAGGACGCCGCGGCCGGTGCCCAGCAGGTTGGCCAGGTTGTATATCCCCCAGTCCAGGCCGCTGTCGGCCGCCTTGCGATACCACACCGCCGCCAGTTCCAGGTTCTGCACGGTGCCGCTGCCCAGCTCATGGCAGCGCCCGAGCATGTTCATGGCGATGCCCAGCCCGCCGTTGGCGGCGCGCTCGAACCAGAGCACGGCGGCGGCCGGATCCTGCGGGATGCCGCGGCCTTCCATGCAGGCCTGGCCGAGCAGGAACTGCGCCTGCACGTCGCCGCGTTGGGCGATCGGGATCAGCGTGGCAAGTGCGGCGGTGGGGTCGTGCTGCAGCTGCGCGGCCAGCGCGGTGGCATCCAGTGCGGGCGGGGTCGGCTCAGACATCAGCCCACTGCCGCAGCAGGTTGTGATACACGCCGGTAAGGTTCACCAGCGCGGGATGGTCGGGGTGGTCGTGGGTGAGGCGCCGGATCGCGTTGTCCATGTCCCACATCAGGCGGCGCTGCCCGTCGTCGCGCAGCATGCTCTGGATCCAGAAGAACGAGGCCAGTCGCGTCCCGGCGGTGACCGGAGTGACCTGGTGCAGGCTGGTGCCGGGGTACAGCACCATGTGCCCGGCGGGCAGCTTCACCCGCTGGGTGCCGAAGGTGTCCTCGATGACCAGTTCGCCGCCTTCGTACTCGTCCGGATCGCTCAGGAACAAGGTCGCCGACACATCGGTGCGCACCGGTTGCGGTTGCCCGGCCACGCTGTAGTCGTAGCGCACCGCGTTGTCGATGTGGAAGCCGAAGGTCTGGCCGGGCTGGTAGCAGTTGAACAGCGGCGGAAAGATCCGTCGCGGCAGGGCGGCCGAAAAGAAGCTGCTGTTGCGCCCGAGCGCATCCAGGATGGTCGAACCCACCGCGCGCGCGGCCGGGTCGGACTCGGGCAGCTGCAGGTTGTGCTTGGCCTGCGCGGACTGGTAGCCCGCGGTCAGCCGTCCGTCGGTCCAGCCGGCGGTGGCCAGCTGCTTGCGGGCCAGGGTGACCTGCTCGGCGCTGAGGACGTCGGGGATGTGCAGCAGCATGATCGGCTCCAGCCCCTCCCGCACCGGAGCGCGGGAGGGAGCGTATCGCTTAGAACGTGAAGTTGAAGGCCAGCGTGGCCGAACGACCCGGCGCGATGGCAGCGTAGTGCGAAGCGTACGCCTTGGTGAAGTAGGTTTTGTTGGTCAGGTTCTGCACGTTCAACTGCAGGCTGTAGCGCTCGCTGAAGGCGTAGCCCACCATCGCATCCCAGCGGATGTAGGACGGCACCCACTTGGTGTTGTTGACGTTGCCGTAGACCTTGTCCACGTAGTTCGCGCCGGCGCCCAGGCTGAGGCCTTCGACGAACGACGGCGCCCAGGTGGTCCACAGGCTGGCGCTGTGTTTGGCGGTGTTGGGGAACTGGTTGCCGTTGAACGGCGAGGGCACGTACACCCCGTTGACCAGGGCAAAGCCGTTGTCCTCGACTACCGCGTCCAGGTAGGTATAGCCACCAAACACCTGCCAGCCCTGCACGATCGTGCCGCTGAAGCCGATCTCGGCGCCCTTGACCTTCTTGCTGCCCGCGTTCTGGGTGGTGCCCGCATCGCTGGTGACGCGCGCGTTGGTCATCTCGGTTTCGAAGATCGCACCGGTCAGCGACAGGCGCGCATCGAACAGGTCCCACTTGGTGCCCAGTTCGATGTTGCGGCTGCGCTGCGGCTTGAGATCCTGGATGGTGGCGCTGATGCCATCGGCGCCATCACCGCCGTCGGTGCCCACCGGGGTGGAGGAGGTGCCCCAGGACAGGTAGATGCTGCCGTTTTCCACCGGCTTGAAGACCAGCCCGGCCTGGCCGTTCCAGAACGAGGTGTCGTTGCGCAGGTGCTGCAGGTTGGCTGCGGCCGTCGGGTTGAACTGGTGGGTGCTGTAGTCGTCGAAGCGCGCGCCCAGGTTGAGCATCCACTGCTCGCTGAAGCTGATGGTGTCGAACACGTACGCCGACTTCGTGCGCGTGGTCTGGCGCACGTCATTGGCGGGGTTGCTGCGGGTCACGGTGTGCAGCGACGCCCACGGATCGTTCGGGTTCGGGTTGGTCAGGTCGGTGCAGTTGTAGCCGGTGGCCGCGCCGGTCGTCGGGCAGCTCTGGTTGCCGGTGATCGGGTTGTTGGTGCCGCCGGTGGTCTGTCCGTTCGGGCGACGCACCTCGCCGATCAGGTAGTTGCCGCGCACGGTCTTCTCGCTGCTGTATTCCACGCCGGCGTTGAAGCTGTGGCGCAGCGGGCCGGTCTCGATCTCGCCGGTCACGCTGGTCTGGTTGATGAAGCTGTCGGTCTGCGTGGCGCGCGAGTTGGTGCGGCGCCAGACCGTGCCGTACAGGTTCGGATTGCCCTTGCTGTCGTCCGGCTGGGTCCACAGGTAATCGTTGCGGGTATCACCGTAGCGGGTGATGTTGCGCAGCACGATGCCACCGAAATCATGCGACAGGTTCAAGGTGGTGATGTCGGCGCGGGTCTTCTGGAAGTCACGGTCGACCAGGCCGTAGAACGCGTCGCGGTTGGTCACGATCGGGCTGCCGTCGCCGTTGAGCGCCAGGTTGGCGCCGCTGGTGAACGGGTTGCTGTACGGGAAGCCGCCGGCGTCGGGCAGGTCGTCGGTTTCCATGTGGTAGTGGCTGATCACCCCCTGGGTCGGACCGTTGAGCCCGAACGCCAGCGACGGCGCGATGCCCCAGCGGCTGCTGTTGACTTCATCACGGCCGGCCACGTCGGCCTCGTGCTTCATGAGGTTCACGCGCGCGGCGATGCCGTCGCCGATGACCTGATTGGCGTCCAGCGTGCCGCGGTAGTAGTTGTCGGTACCGGCGGCCAGCGAGCCCTGCACGAAGTTGTCCAGCTTCGGGGTCTTGCTGACCAGGCTGATGGTGCCGCCGGCCGAACCGCGACCGGAGTAGGCCGAGCTGGGGCCCTTGACCACGTCGATCTGCTCGATCGCGAACACCTCGCGGGTCTGGCTGCCGGCATCGCGCAGGCCGTCCACGTAGATGTCCGAGGCCGAATCGAAGCCGCGGATGAAGGGACGGTCGCCGGTCGGGTTGCCGCCTTCGCCGGCACCGAAGGTAATGCCCGGCACGGTGCGCAGCGCGTCCAGCAGCGTGGTGGCCGCGGTCTGCTCGATCACCTGCTGGGAGATCACGCTGACCGACTTGGGCGTATCCAGCAGCGGCGCGGTGAACTTGGACGACTGCGCGCGCACGCGCTCGCCGTGCACGTCCACGCCGTCCAGTTCGGTCGCGCGCTGCGGCTCGGCGGCGGTGTCGGTGTCGGCATGGGCGATGGCGGGGGCGGCAATGGCCAGCAGCAGGGCGGACGACAACGGGGTCGGGCGAACGGTCATGGGAGGTCCTGGACGTACGGGCAAGGGCGGACCGGCAGGCGGTCACGGCGGCGAGCGGGTGGGAAGGTCGGGAAAGCGAACAAACGAACAGGCAGGGCCGCTGGCTGCGCAGGCGCAGACAGGGCGGGGCCGTCACGCGGGGCGTGCGGCGGGGATCAGGCGGTGGGAGGGGCGTGGCCCGGGTTGAGGCGCAGCGAAGGCTCCATCCGCTGCCAGCGCAGTGCATCGGCAGGCCATAGCGGAATCGCTGCTACCCACGCGTTGCGGCGCAGCGGGAACAGTGCGGCAGCGCTCCCGGGCTCGGTATCGGCACTCGCGTCGCTTTTGGCGCTGTTTTCGCTGGCCGGCGCATCAGGGCAGGGCAGCGAAGGCGCTTTCTGGCCGGTGTCGGTGGCCATCGCGGCGGCTTCAACCTGCTGCGCAAGCGGCCCAGGACCGTCCTGCACGCCGCGGGTGGCGCCCGTATTCAGCCAACCGGCGGCCAGCAGCACCACGCAGAACGCGGCCCACAGGGCGACAACATCGATGGCGGAACGGGTGAGAGACACGGGCGACCAGGCAGGCGCGGCCAGGCGGCCGCGGTGCACATGGTAATGCTAGCAATTCGCATTTTCAAAACGCCGGGCGTTCAGTCGCGGTCGTCGCGGGTCCAGACCCCGTCGTGTTCGCGCTTGACCGGGAACTTGGCCACCGGAGAGTAGGCCGGGGCGCACAGGGCGCGGCCGTCGCGGATATCGAAACGCGCTCCGTGCAGCACGCACTCGATGCTGGCCTCGGCGGTGTCGAACGTGCCCGAGGACAGCTCGAACTCATCGTGGGTGCACTGGTCTTCGAGCGCGTAGAGCTCGCCGTCCAGGTTGAACACCACGATCGGGGTGCCGGTGACCTCGTCGAAGGTGCTCTTCATTTCCCCGGCCAGCAGCTCGGCGCTGGCGCAGACGAAGGTCCAGGTCTCGCTCACGCCTGGACCGCCAGCGGCTTTTCCAGGATCTCGAAGCGCAGGTCGTCGCGCTTGGGCGTGCCGAAGCGCGCGTCGCCGTACGGGAACGGCTTCTTGATCCCGGTGCGCACGTAGCCGCGGCGCTCGTAGAAGGCGATCAGTTCCTCGCGCACGTCGATCACCGTCATCTGCATCACCGGCACGCCCCATTCGCGCGCGGCGTGGGCCTCGGCCGCATCGATCATCACCTTGCCGATGCCGCCGCCCTGCTGGGCCGGATCGACCGAGAACATGCCGAAGTACCCCTTGCCGCGGTCGTCGGCCACGTGCGCGCAGGCCAGCAGCTGGCCATCGCGCTCGGCCAACAGGATGGTGGAACGCGGGCGCGCCAGATCGGCCTGCAGGCTTTCGGCATCGATGCGCGCCCCATCCAGCAGGTCGGCTTCGGTGGTCCAGCCGGCACGGCTGGCGTCGCCGCGATAGGCCGAGGTGACCAGGGCAATCAGGGCGGGGATGTCGGCAGCGGTGGCCGATCGGAAGGTCAGGGTGCTCATGGGCACATTCTAGGCGGGGTGGGCGGTGGCGGGGAGGGGGCAGGGGAGGCAGGGCGAGGCAGGAGGAGGCGACGGGCGGTTGGCTGGCCGCTATCGGGGGACCGGTGATCGGCAATCGCGGAGCGGCACTCGGCGGAACGGCAAGCGGCGGAACGGCAAGCGGCGGAACGGCAAGCGGCGGAACGGCAAGCGGCGGAACGGCGGATCGTCGAATCGCCGGATCGCCGGATCGCCGGATCGCCGGATCGCCGGATCGTAGGATCGTCGAATCGTAGGATTGGTAGTGCCGAGCCATGCTCGGCAACCCGCAATGCGGCGTCGCGATCCGCTGGCGGTGAGCGACGCAGCGAAACGACAACGCTGTTTATGTCTCCTGTCCGTCTGCAATTGCCAGCACAGCTCTGAGACGGGCCGGATTTGACCGGTCTGATCCGACTGGAGAATGCCAGCGATGCGATACATGCCGATCTCGATGACCACCTTCACGATGTGTTTTGTCTTGAACTGGCCCGTCGCGACACGGGGTTTATCTTGGCATCGCGCCGAGACTGGATGACGACGTCGTAAAGCGACTTGTTTGCTAACCGTCATGGAGTGATTTGACCGACAAGTCGTCCGCAGCAAACGCATCCATTGAAATGATGTTGGATGTAAACGTTTGCATGCGACAGCGTGAATCGCCACGCGCAGAATCATCGAAACACTGCGTTGGTTACCTATCGGAATGCAGCCTAGGATGACCTGCGTCTCCTGCGATTGCGTCGCAATGTTCGCAACAGTGCGATGCATGACAGGGTCCGCGCCGTTGCCGTGGTGACAGCCGAGCAGCGCGTCTTCCTCCCCCAATCTTCGCTGGTGCTTTCCATGAAACAGTTTCTGATGCTGTGCGTACTGCCGTGCGCGGTGTTTTTTCTGCTGGCCGCATGTCGAGGGTCGACGACGTCCAGCGGGACCTATCTTTCTCCGGAACAGACCGCGCAGGTTCTGGCCAAAGCCCAGGGTGGCGACCTCCACGCCATCAAGCGGCTGATCTCGCACTACGAAGCCAGCGGCGACGTGGACGGGCTGGCAGGTCCGTGGCGGGTGCGGGCGCGGAAACTGGGGGATCCGTCGGAGTTGTACCACCACGCCGCGTGGTGCTTCGCCGCGTCACGGGAAGAGCAGGACCCGAAGGTGCGTGCGCAGTTGCTGGAGGACGCGTTGGCGTCGGCGAAGCGGGCGAGCGTGGTCGATCCCTCGGCGCAGTTGTTGGCCGACCAGATCGCCCACGTACAGATGGAAGCCACGCGGGCCGAATAGGGCTGCGCGTCAGCGCATGAAGAATTCGACCGGGAACGCCGTTCCACGGGCGCCGAACGGTCGTCGGGCACCGTGGGAAGCGGGGCGGCGCTGCGGAATGCCGCGTGAGCTGGCGGGACATGTTCCGCGCGACTGCGCCGGGACGGCCTCGCGCAGTCAGCCGTGATCCAACGGCCTGGCCACCCGGAAAACAAAAACGCCGTGGCAAGCCACGGCGTTTCGCTGCCAAGGGGGTGTTGCACCTCACCCCAGCAGCTTGCGCACCTTGTTCAAGGCCACGATGAAGCGCTCGATCTCCTCATGCGTGTTGTAGAACGCCAGCGAGGCACGGCAGGTCGCGGCCACGCCGTAGTACTGCAGCAGCGGATGAGCGCAGTGCTGCCCCGAGCGGATGGCCACGCCTTCCAGGTCGAGCAGGGTGGCCAGGTCGTGCGCGTGCGCGCCTTCGATCAGGAAGGAAACCACGGCCGCCTTGTGCGGCGTGGTGCCGAAGATGCGCAGGCCGTCAATCTTGTTGAGCTCTTCGGTGAAGTGCGCCAGCAGCTCGGCTTCGCGGGTTTCCACGTGCGCCAGGCCGAGGGATTCGAGGTAGTCCACCGCTACGCCCAGGCCGATGAAGCCGGCAATGTTCGGGGTGCCGGCTTCGAACTTGTGCGGGGCATCGTTGAACACGGTGCCCTCGAAGCTCACTTCCTTGATCATCTCGCCGCCACCGATGAACGGCGGCATCGCGTCGAGGTGTTCGCGGCGGGCCCACAGCGCGCCGGTGCCGGTCGGGCCGCACATCTTGTGCCCGGTGATGGCGTAGAAGTCGCAACCGATGGCGGCCACGTCGACCTTGCGGTGCGGCACGGCCTGGGAGCCGTCGACCACGGTGATGATGCCGCGCTTGCGTGCTTCACGGCAGATCTCGCGCACCGGGTTGACCGTGCCGAGCACGTTGGAGACGTGGGCCACGGCCAGCAGCTTGACCTCGGCGGTCATGGCACGACGCAGGGCGTCCAGGTCGAGCGCACCGTCGGGGGTGATCTCGGCCACGCGGAGGGTGGCGCCGGTGCGCTCGGCGACCAGCTGCCACGGCACGATGTTGGCGTGGTGCTCCATGCGCGAGACCAGGATGACATCACCGGCCTTCAGCCGCGGCAGCGCCCACGAGTACGCGACCAGGTTGATCGCGAAGGTCGTGCCGCTGCATAGCACCAGCTCGCTGGGGCGCACGTTGAGGAAGCGCGCGAGCTTGTTGCGTGCGCCCTCGTAGGCGTCGGTGGCCTCGGTGCCCAGGGCATGCACGGCGCGGCTGACGTTGGCGTTGTAGCGGCGGTAGAACTCGTCCACCGCGCCGATCACCTGCACCGGCTTCTGGCCGGTGTTGGCGTTGTCGAAATAGACCAGCGGCTTGCCGTGCACTTCGCGCATCAACAGCGGGAAATCCAGGCGCACGCGATCCCAGTCCGGGGCCGCCACGGTATCGGCCGCCGGGCGCGGGGTGGACAGGTTCATGCCACGCCTGCCCGTGCCAGGGCCAGGTCGAGCTGGCGGCGCAGCTGTTCGGTCAGGCGTGCGTCGAGCGCGTTCAGCGGTTCATGGCAGAACGCGGCACTGAGCAGCTGCTGGGCCTGGTCGGCGGGCAGGCCGCGCGAGCGCAGGTAGAACAGCGCATTGGTGTCCAGCTGGCCAACGGTGGCGCCGTGCGCGGCCTTCACTTCGTCGGCGTCGATCACCAGCGTGGGCTGGGTATCGATCTCCGCGTCGGCCGACAGCAGCAGGTTCTTGTTGGACAGGTTGGCATCGGTGCCATCGGCGCCGGCGCGGATGTGGATGCCGCCGTGGAAGACCACCCGGCTGCGGTTGGCGGCGACGCCACGCCACACCATTTCCGAGGCGGTATCGCGCGCGATGTGCTCGATGCCCAAGCGGGTGTCGACGTGGCGACGGCCATTGCCGAGCAGCACGCCGTTGGCAGTCAACTGGGCGTTGTCGCCTTCCAGGCGCACGTTGAACTCGTGGCGGCTGAGCGCGGCGCCCAGTTCCAGGTCGATGCGACGGTACTGCGCGTTGCGGGCCAGCACGGCATCGGTACGCAGCAGGCTGGTGGCGCGGGTGGCGTCGGCCTGCACGCGGGCATGCGAGAGCACGGCGTCCTGGGCCAGGTGCACGTGCACCAGGGTGTTGCCCAGGTGCGCGGCATCGCCGACGTGCAGGTGATGTTCGACCACGCCGAGCGCGGCGCCGCTGCGCAGCTCGATCAGGTGGCGGTGGTGCCAGGCCAGGTCGGCGCTGCCGGCCACGCTGACAAACACCAGCTGCAGCGGCAGGTCGATCTTCGCAGCTTCGTCCACGCGCACCAGCACGCCTTCGTCGGCAAGGGCGGCGTTGAGGCGGGCGAACACTTCTTCGCTGCGCTCGAAACGACGGCCGAGGAAGCGCAGGGCTTCATCGCCGGCGGCCAGTGCCGAGGACAGCGTCTGCAACTGCACGCCGGCGGGCAGCGCGCCCAGGTCGCTCAGTGCATCGGACGGGCGGCCGTTGACGAACACCAGGCGCGGCGACGGGATGTCGGCCAGCAGCGCAGCATCGACCTCGGCGGCCGCAAGCGGCGCGGGGCTGAAGCTGCGACGCTCCAGCTGGCGCAGCGAGGTGTACTTCCAGGCTTCGGTACGCGGGCCGGGCAGGCCGGCCTGCAGGGCGGCATCCAGTTCGGCACGACGCGCGTCGCTGCCGCAGAAGCCGCTGGCGAGGGAATCCAGCAGGACGCTCATCAGACCGCTGCCTCGGGAACGACGCGATCTTTCAGGAAGTGGTAGCCGTGGGCTTCCAGTTCCAGCGCCAGCTCCGGGCCACCGGTCTGCACGATTTTGCCGTCGGCCAGCACGTGCACCACGTCCGGCTTGATGTAGTCCAGCAGGCGCTGGTAATGGGTGATCACGATGAACGAGCGGTCCGGCGAGCGCAGCGCGTTGACGCCGTCGGCCACGCTCTTGAGCGCATCGATGTCCAGGCCGGAGTCGGTTTCATCCAGGATCGCCAGCTTGGGCTCGAGCACGGCCAGCTGGAAGATCTCGTTGCGCTTCTTCTCGCCACCGGAGAAGCCTTCGTTGACGCCACGGTGCAGCAGCTCGTCCTTCAGGTGCAGCACGGCCAGCTTCTGGCGCACCAGCTTGAGGAACTGCATTGAATCCAGTTCTTCCTCGCCACGCGCCTTGCGCTGGGCATTGAGCGCGGCGCGCAGGAAGTAGGTGTTGTTCACGCCGGGGATTTCCACCGGGTACTGGAAGGCCAGGAACAGGCCGGCGGCGGCGCGTTCTTCCGGCGCCAGGTCCAGCAGGTCGCGGCCTTCGAACTGCACGCTGTCGGCGCTGACGTCATAGCCTTCGCGACCGGCGAGCACGTTGCCCAGGGTGGACTTGCCGGCGCCGTTGGGGCCCATGATGGCGTGCACCTGGCCCGGCTTCACGCCGAGCGAGAGGCCCTTGAGGATGTCCTTGTCGCCGATGCGGGCGTGGAGGTTGTCGATCTTCAGCATGATACGAATCCGGGGTAGAGCCACGCCATGCGTGGCTGAAAAATTCAAACGAAGGCGGCTGTGGGGTTAACCCACGGACCCTTCCAGCGAGACTTCCAGCAGCTTCTTGGCTTCCACCGCGAACTCCATCGGCAGCTCGCGGAAGACCTGCTTGCAGAAGCCGTCGACGATCATCGACACGGCGTTTTCCTGGTCGATGCCGCGTGCGCGGCAATAGAACAGCTGGTCGTCGGAGATCTTGGAGGTGGTCGCCTCGTGCTCCACCGTCGCACTCGGGTTCTTGACCTCGATGTACGGGAAGGTATGCGCGCCGGACTTCTTGCCGATCAGCAGCGAATCGCACTGGGTGTAATTGCGCGCGCCGTCGGCGTTGCGGTCGACCTTGACCAAGCCACGGTAGGTGTTCTGGCCGCGACCGGCGCTGATGCCCTTGCTGACGATCTTGCTCTTGGTTCGCTTGCCGATGTGGATCATCTTGGTGCCGGTGTCGGCCTGCTGGCGATGATGGGTGAGCGCGACCGAGTGGAACTCGCCCACCGAGTCGTCGCCCAGCAGCACGCAGGAGGGGTACTTCCAGGTGATCGCCGAGCCGGTTTCCACCTGGGTCCAGGTCACCTTGCTGCGCGCGCCACGGCATTCGGCACGCTTGGTGACGAAATTGTAGATACCGCCCACGCCGTTCTCATCGCCCGGGTACCAGTTCTGCACCGTGGAGTACTTGATCTCGGCATCGTCCAGCGCGACCAGCTCGACCACCGCGGYGTGCAGCTGGTTCTCATCGCGCATCGGCGCGGTGCAGCCTTCCAGGTAGGACACGTACGCCTTGTCCTCGCAGATGATCAGGGTGCGCTCGAACTGGCCGGTGTGGCCGGCGTTGATGCGGAAGTAGGTGCTCAGTTCCATCGGGCAACGCACGCCCCTGGGGATGAACACGAAGCTGCCGTCGGAGAACACCGCCGAATTCAACGCGGCGAAGTAGTTGTCGCCGACCGGCACCACCGTACCCAGGTACTGCTTGACCAGTTCCGGGTGTTCCTTGATGGCTTCGGACATCGAGCAGAAGATCACGCCCTTCTCGGCCAGTTCCTTGCGGAAGGTGGTGCCGACCGAGACCGAGTCGAACACCGCATCCACGGCCACGCCGGCCAGCTTGGCGCGCTCGTGCAGCGGCACGCCCAGCTTGTCGTAGGTGTCCAGCAGCTCCTTGGGCACGTCATCGAGCGAGGCGTACTTGGGGCCCTTGGGCGCGGAGTAGTAGCTGAGCGCCTGCAGGTCGATCGCGGCGATCTCCAGCTTGGCCCAGTCCGGCATCGGCATCGTCAGGAAGTGACGGTAGGCCTCCAGGCGCCACTGCGTCATCCATTCGGGCTCTTCCTTCTTGGCCGACAGGGCACGGATGGTGTCCTCGTCCAGGCCAGGCGGCAGCGAGTCCGATTCGATGTCCGTGATGAAGCCGGCGGCGTACTTGCGGCCGAGCTGCTCATGGATCTCGCGGTTGGGGGTATCGCCGGCGGCGACGGTGTCGAGGGTATCGGTGGCCATGGGGGCTGCCTGTGGATCAGGAGACGACATCCGCCGCGATCACGCGGCGGGGAGCGTCAACAAGGGGAAGAGGGGGCAGGATCTGCGCCAGGCTGACCGCACGCAGTGCTTCGGACACCACGTCGTTGATCAGCCGCCAGCTGCTGCGCGCGCCGCACTGCATCTCACGTCCGCACTGGCTGTGTTCGTGGGCGCACTCGGTCAGGCCCAGCGGGCCCTCCATGGCTTCCACGATCTCGAACAGGGTGATCTGGTCGGCCGCGCGGGTGAGGCGGTAGCCGCCGCGCACGCCACGCAGGCCTTCGACCAGCCCGGCCTGGGCCAGCGGCTTGAGCAGCTTGCTGACGGTGGGCGGTTCGAGGCTGGCGAACTCGGCCAACTCGGTGGCACTGAGCACCTCGCCCGGGCGGGCGGCGAGCACGGTCAGCACGACAGTGGCGTAATCGGTGAGCTTGGTGACGCGGAGCATGGGGAGGGCACAACCTTAAAGCGGACTGAAATTGTACGCTTTTCTCCGCGGGCATCCAACCCACCCCGTTCAGGGGCGTGGCGGCGGGGCCTCGCGGGGGCGGGCGCGCGCGTCGCTTTGGCAATCACAAAGATTAAGCGAGAATCGGTGCCTACCTCTCGCAACGGCCAGCCAGATGCCCAAGAAGATCCAAGCCCGCAAGTCCTCCATCCATGGCAATGGCGTGTTCGCGCTGGCGCCGATCAAGAAGGGCGAGCGGGTCATCCAGTACAAGGGGCTGCTGCGCAGCCACGCCGACGTGGATGCCGATGATACCGGGGACGTGGAAAGCGGGCACACCTTCCTGTTCACCCTGAACGACGATTACGTCATCGATGCCAACTACAAGGGCAACGATGCGCGCTGGTTGAACCACAGTTGCGAGCCGAACTGCGAAGCGGTGATCGAAGAGGCCGAGGGCGACAACCGCCGCGAGGACAAGGTGTTCATCGAGGCGATCAAGGACATCAAGCCGGGCGACGAGTTGACCTACAACTACGGCATCACCCTGGCCGAGCGCCACACCGCGCGCCTGAAGAAGATCTGGGAATGCCGCTGCGGTTCGAAGAAGTGCACCGGGACGATGCTGCAGCCCAAGCGCTGATCGCACCCCTGGCGTACCGGCCCTTGGTCGGTACCCGCTGCGCAGCGCGGTGGATACCGACATGGCGTGCACATGCCGGTCACTGTTGCCCAATGCGCAACTGCGCAGACTGGAGGCTCCTTTTCAACGGAGCTTTCCATGGCACACGCACTCAACGGCAAGCAGGTGGCGGTTCTGGCCACCGATGGTTTTGAACAGTCCGAGCTGCAGGAACCCAAGCGCCTGCTGGAATCCTGGGGCGCCACGGTAACGGTGATCGCGCCGGGCGACGCCAAGCAGATCCGCGGCTGGAAGGACAAGGATTGGGGCGAGAGTGTCGCCGTCGATCAGGCGTTGGCCGGTGCCAAACCCGAGGCGTATGACGCGCTGGTTCTGCCGGGTGGGGTGATCAACCCGGACAAGCTGCGCATCGATACGCAGGCGGTAGCCTTCATCAAGAACTTTGGCGCCACCGGCAAGCCGGTCGCGGCGATCTGCCACGGACCGTGGTTGCTGGTGGAATCGGGGTTGGCCAAGGGCCGCGCGGTGACCTCGTGGCCATCGTTGAAGACCGACCTGGGCAACGCCGGCGCGCAATGGCTCGATGCCGAGGTGGTGGTGGACGGCAACCTGATCACCAGCCGCAAGCCCGATGACATTCCGGCGTTTGCCGATGCGGTCGCCAAGGCGTTGGCGGGTTGATCCGTGCGGGTACCGATTAACCATCGGTACCCGCCGTACGTTTGGAGCTTGCCGAGCAACGAGCGGTCTTTACCGGCCCAGCATCCCGGCCGGCACCAGCTTGCCCAAATCCTGATTGAAGGTAACCACCAGCTTGCCGTTCTCGACCTGGGCCGACTGCACCTGCAGCGCGCCGAGCACGCCGGCCACGGCCGGGTCGATCTTGTAGATCGGCTCGCGGCGTGCGTAGTCGGTCAGCCAGGCGTTGAGCAGGCTGCGCGTGCGCGAATCCAGCCGGCCACCGTTGTTGGCCGGAGTGAAGTCATCCACGGTCGGCTGGTCCAGATGGAAGCCCTGGGTCTGCGCGTCGTAGCGCAGGCCGCTGCTCAGCTTGACCTTGCCCAGTGCGGCCGGCGCACTGCCGGCGGTGGCCATGGCGATGTCGAAGCCCAGATCCAGACGGTTGCCCTGCGGCAGCGCCAGCTTCGGGTGGCTCATGGTCATCGCGATGAGGCCGCCGAGGGCGTCCTGGGTGCGCGGGAAGCTGCTGTCCAGGTACTGCTGGACGTCGGGAGCGCCGACGGACAACTGGCGGCCGGACACGCTCGGTGCGGCCTGTGCGCCCACAGCGGCGGCAATCAGTACGGTGCAGGCGGCAAGACGGGACAACAGCGGTCGTACGTTCATGGTGTCAGGCCGGGCAGGGAAGAGAGACGCCAACGATAGCGCTTTCGGCTGAATCCAGCTTTGACGGCGCATGGCGGCATGCACGGCGTTGCCGCAGGCTCAGTCGAGCACCGGTTGCAGTGACGCGCCGTGGATTTCCCAGCCGCTGTCATCGGCGCGCGGCTGCAGCCGATACCAGCCTTTGTAGCGCACGATCCGATCGGCGGTGGTGACCCGGAGGGTGACCGGCACCTCGCGCAGCCGTGAGGGCTGCGCTGAATCGCGGGCGATGGGAACATCGCTTTCCAGGCGGATGCCGCGTACGCCGGGCAGCTGCATGAGATCGTGCAGGGCGGCGTCGTCCCTGCCTGCCGCGCCGCCGCTCCATAAGGCCTCGGCGGCGGCATGGTCGCGGCGCATCACCGCGTTGAAGTAATTGCGCACGACGGTGTTTTCGTCGGCTGCGTCGGGCGGCACGGCGCTCAGTATTGCCGGCGCCATCGCGACTACCGCGCCCGCCTGTGCATCATCGGCCGCGGCAGGCGCGGCTGCGCGCGTGGTCGCATCTGCCTGGGTGCTGCCGGCGTCACCGGCATGACGCTGGCACGAACATCCACCCAGCAGCAGGAGCGGCAACAGGATCACGGCACGACGCATGGCGGACTCTCCCCGGAGAAGGGGAGAGTGTAGCGGGCGGTCGCTCGCGTCAGGGGGCTTGCTGGATGTCCTGGAGCGCGCCGAGCACTTCACCCAGCTGCGGCTGCAGGCGGGTCAGTGGATGCGACGGTTCCTGCGCGTGGCGTTGGGCCAGGTCGTGCAGGAGCTGGATGGCCACGATCGCCGCCGCACGCTCATCACCACTGAGGCCGCTCTGCCGGCGCGCGACTTCCAGCAGGCGCATCCAGTCCTGCTGGGCGCGGTGTTCCAGTTCGATCGTGCAGCGTCCGCTGCACTGCAACCCGTCCTTCTCGATCGGGGTAACGGTAATGCGGTAACGCTGGGAGGGGCTGGTCATGGCGGCTGGCGTTGGGGGGACAGGCCCACCATAGGCGGGCACATCGCCGGCGACGACCGGTGCGGTCGCACGCAGTGTTCCACCTTGTGCGTTCCAGGTGCAGGCCAATGCGTGGAAAGGGCTGTGGCAGCGGGCTTTGCGCGCCGGATTGTGCGATCGGACGCGTCCGGCAACGCTGTGTCTCGCTACCTGCGCGGCAGCGCAAAAAAAGGTTCTTCGCCTGCATATGGAGCAAGCACGAAGCGCGCCTTGAATCATTTTCCGCGTGGCGGTCGGTGGTTGGGGCGCTGGGCCCCCATACCCTTTCCGGCGAATGTCCCCCGGCCGCGGGGCGGCCTCCTCCTTTATTTCGCCTCCAAGGGCATGGGGGCCCAGCGCCCCAACCACCGACCAGCGCCAAAAAAGCCTGGCTTCTACCTGCTTACCGCAAGCCGAGCCCCGTAGCGGCCGGCAGGCGCCTGGGCAAAATCAAGGAGGAGGCCGCCCCGCGGCCGGGGGACATTTGCGCCAGGGGCCTRCCGGCCGCTACGGGGCCCTCACGCGCGCGACAAACCCAACCGAAGCCACAGCCCCTATCCACACACCGCCGGCACTGACCGTCCACACGAGCAGCGGCGTGCCCAATCTGCGATGGCCCTTGCAACAAGACGCTCCCTCAGACGGGAGAAGAACCAAAAAAGAACGGGACGGCCAAGGCCGTCCCGTCCGGTGCTGCAGGAAACGCGCCTGTTACAGCGCAGCGTCCTTGAGCTTCTTGAGCGGACGCACCTTCAGCTTGGTGGAGGCCGGCTTGGCGGCGAACCACTGCTCTTCCTTGGTGAACGGGTTGATGCCCTTGCGCTTCGGCTTGGCCGCGACGCTGACGGTGGTGATCTTCAGCAGGCCCGGCAGGGTGAAGCTGCCAGCGCCCTTCTTGTGCACCGAAGCGGCGACGGCGCCTTCCAGCGAGGCGAGCACGGCGCGGACGTCCTTGGCGACAACGCCGGACGTTTCAACGATGTGTGCAACCAGACCAGACTTGCTCAGTACGTCCTTGATCGGCTTGGGAGCGGCCGGCTTGGCGGCTGCCTTGGTAGCGACTTTCTTTACTGCCTTCTTCGGGGCAGCCTTCTTAGCGGTCTTTGCCATGGTTTCCTGTTCCGTGAACGGTTGGTTGTTTGGTCGCGCCGAACCCGGTCGGCAAGCGAAATGTAGGGCAACAATGCGGCGCCGCCAATAGGCAATCGCATAAAAATTCGCGATTTCCCGCCTGTTGGTTACCGCAGTGCATCAGTACATGCCCGGAAAACAGGGGGCGCGACCACCCGGGAGGGACCGCGGCGGCACCAGGACGTTGCGCCGGATGCAGCGCAAACCCCTTGAAAACAGCGGTTATTTTTCTTCCGGCGGGCAAGGCGGGGCCTGCTCGGGGCATGCGTCGTCACGGCGGGCACACAGGCCCGACGCGGTGCTAACGCCGCATCGTCCATGCTGGCCCTGCCATTCATCCGCAGGAGACAAACCGATGGGTATTTCGCGTCATGCCACCGCGCACTGGGAAGGTGACCTCAAGACAGGCAAGGGACAACTGAGCACGCCACAGAGCGGCCTGATGGACAAAACCCGCTATGCCTTCAGCAGCCGCTTCGGCGATGAGAAGGGCACCAATCCCGAAGAACTGATCGCCGCCGCACACGCCGGCTGCTTCACCATGGCGCTGTCGGCCAAGCTCACCGAGGCCGGCTTCGTGCCCACCTCGCTGGATACCGAAGCCAAGGTCGACCTGTCCATGGAAGGCGGCCCGCAGCTTTCGCAGATCACCCTGAAGGTGAAGGCAGTGGTGCCGAAGATCGATGCGGCGCAGTTCCGCGCGATTGCCGACGACGCCAAGCAGAACTGTCCGGTGTCCAAGGCACTGAGCGCAGTGCCGATCAGCCTGGAGGCCGAGCTGGCGAGCTGAGCGTGCCGCAGTGCGCATTGAGTGAACCCGGCAGGGGCGGCATAGTCGCCCCTGTTTCGTTGCGGGGAGCATCGTATGCGCGTTCGTGTTCTGGCTGTCCTGTTGTCCTGTCTGTGCGCGACCCAGGCGCAGGCCGATGTCCGGCTGCTGACCGCCGCGACCCTCCACACCGGTGAGCCCGATGCACCGGCCGCTACCGCGCTGGCCTGGGACGATGCCAGCGGCCGCGTGCTGGCGGTGGGCGAGCGCAAGGCGCTGCTTGCGCTGTACCCGCTGGCGGCGCTGACCGACCTGGGCGATGCGACCGTGGTGCCGGGCCTGATCGATGCGTACGCCCACCTGATGTTCCTCGGCAGCACGCTGATGCAGGCCGATCTGACCGGCGCGACCAGCAAGGCTGAGATCGTCGCGCGGCTGCAGCGCTTCGCGGCCGACAACCGGGACGGCTGGCTGCTGGGCAACGGCTGGGACCAGAACCAGTGGACGCAGACGGATTTCCCGACCGTGGCCGACCTCGATGCGGCGTTCCCGGAGCGTCCGGTCTGGCTCGGGCGCATCGACGGACATGCCGGCTGGGCCAACAGCGCCGCCCTGCGTGCGCTGGCGAAGCAGCCCGGGCAGCGCGCCCTGGCCGGGCGCTGGCAGCCGGCGGGCGGGCGCATCGTCCGCGATGCGCGCGAGCAGCCCAGCGGAGTATTCATCGACGGCGCGATGGAGCTGGTGCGCGCGGCGATCCCGGCACCGAGCGAGGCCGCCCGCGAACAGATGCTCACCCGAGCACTGCGCAAAGCAGTCAGCCAGGGGCTGACCGGGGTGCATGACATGGGCGTATCGCGCGAGGACCTGGCACTGATGCGCCGTTTCGCCGATGCCGGCCAGCTGCCGCTGCGCATCGATGCCTATGCCGATGGCAACAGCGCGGCACTGGCCGATCTGTGCGCGCAGGGCGCGTATCGGCATCCCGGTGGGCGGCTGGCAATGCAGGGCGTGAAGCTGTTCATGGACGGCGCGCTGGGCAGCCGTGGCGCGGCGCTGCTGGCCGACTACAGCGATGACCCGCACAACCGCGGGCTGCTGGTGATCTCGCCGGACGACTTCGAGGCCGCCGTGCGCAAGGCCGATGGCTGTGGCGTGCAGGTGGCCACCCATGCGATCGGCGACCGGGGCAACCGCATCGCGCTGGATACCTACGCGCGCGTGCTGGGGCCGCGCAGCGACCGCGATCACCGCTGGCGGATCGAGCATGCGCAGGTGGTCGCGCTGCAGGACATTCCGCGCTTTGCCGAACTGGGCGTGATCGCATCGATGCAGCCCACCCATGCGACCTCGGACATGGGCTGGGCGCAGGACCGGGTCGGGCCCGAGCGCATTCTGGGCGCGTACGCGTGGCGGCGGATGCTCGCCGCCGGGGCGCATATCGCACTTGGCTCGGATTTCCCGGTGGAACAGGTCGACCCGCGGCTGGGGCTGTATGCCGCGGTGACCCGGCAGGATCGCGCCGGGCAACCGCCCGGTGGCTGGCAGCCGGACCAGCGCCTGAGCGCGGCCGAGGCGCTGCGTGGTTTCACCGCCGATGCGGCGTGGGCCGGCCACGACGAAGGCCAGGTGGGGCGACTGCAGCCGGGGCTGCGTGCGGACTTCGTGGTGCTGGATCGCGATCCGCTGACGGTGCCGCCGGCGCAACTGGCCGAACTGCAGGTGCGGTCGACGTGGGTGGATGGGCGGCCGGTGTACGAGGACGCGACGCACTGAGGCGCCACGTCGCGGTTAGCGCTGCGCGCTGATCACCAGTCCAGCGTGCCGCGGATGACCGTCTGCACCTGGCCGCCGGACCACACATCGCCAGCGGCATCGATGTGCAGGCTGAGCCGCGCATC
The DNA here is from genome assembly GCF_056400525.1 of Stenotrophomonas sp. P5_A9. Taxonomy (NCBI): domain Bacteria; kingdom Pseudomonadati; phylum Pseudomonadota; class Gammaproteobacteria; order Lysobacterales; family Lysobacteraceae; genus Stenotrophomonas; species Stenotrophomonas sp. P5_A9. Next base: position 8,417 of record NZ_JBFULC010000030.1, on the reverse strand, counting down.
GTGGCCGACCTCGCGGCCCTGGCTGACCACGTAGTCGCGCGCACCGCCAGGCAGGGCGTCGCGGCTGTCCAGCCAGGCGGCCAGCACCGCGTTGGCCGCGCCGGAGGCGGCATCTTCGAAGCGTCGGCCATTGCCGACGAACGCACGCACGGCCAGGTCCCAGGCCTGGCCCTGGCTGCGCGCATAGGCGAACACGCCCATGCTGTCGGTGCTTTCGGCGAGCGCGGCAATGGCATCCCAGTCCGGGCGGAGCGCGCGCAGGGTGGCCTCATCGCGCAGTTCCACCACCCACCAGCTGCGCCCGCCGGCCATCCGCGCCGGTGGCAGCGCGCCCAGCGCCCAGCCCTGCAGGGCGGCCTGCAGGCGCGGATCGGTGGCCTCGGTCACCTCGGCGACGCTGGCGCGCGGGGTGCGGATGGCGATGGTGCGGGCCGCGCCGTCACCGTCCACGCGCAGCGGCAGCGCCCCGGCGATGCCGTCCTGCACCAGCAGGCCGTCCACCGGCGCGGCCAGGCCGGCGTCGAGCACCGCATGCGCCGTGCCCACGCTGGGGTGGCCGGCGAACGGCACTTCCTTCTGCGGGCTGAACATACGGATGCGGTAGCTGGCCCCGGCCACTTCGGGGGCGAACACGAAGGTGGTTTCCGGCAGGCGGGTCCAGCGGGCGATGGCCTGCATTGCCGCCTCGTCCAGGCCCTCGGCGTCGAGCACCACGGCCAGCGGGTTGCCGGCGCCGGGATGGGGGGAAAACACGTCCAACTGCAGGAAACGGCGAGAGCTCATGGCGGCAAGGATCGGCAAAACGGTCGGGCAGCTTATCAATCCCCGGGGATGGGGACGTGCCCACCGAGGTCGCGCCGATGCCCCGCTGGCCCTGCCGGGGCCGGGCTTGGCATAGAATCGGGAGTTCGGCCGGTGTGCCGGGCGAATCCCCCTCCCACTACGAAACCCTCTTTACTTCCATGTCAGCTTCCCCCCTTGTCGATCGTTGGATCGTACTGAAGTTCGGCGGCACCTCCGTGTCGCGTCGTCACCGCTGGGACACGATCGGGAAGCTGGCGAAAAAACGTGCGGAAGAGACCAGCGCGCGGGTGCTGGTGGTGGTGTCGGCGCTGTCCGGGGTGACCAACGAGCTGACCGCCATCGCCGACGGTGCCGCCGACAGCCGTGCCCGCGTGGAGGCGCTGGTAACGCGCCACCGCGAGTTCCTGCTGGAACTGGGGCTGGATGCCGGCGCTCTCGACGCGCGCCTGGCCGGCCTGAGCGGGCTGCTCGACGATCCGCGCGCGGCCACCCGCCCGCTGGACTGGCAGGCCGACGTGCTGGGCCAGGGCGAACTGCTGTCCTCCACGGTGGGCGCGGCCTACCTGCGCGCCAGTGGCCTGGATTTTGGCTGGATGGACGCGCGTGAATGGCTTGATGCACTGCCGCCGCAGCCCAACCAGAGCGACTGGTCGCAGCGTCTGTCGGTGAACTGCCAGTGGCGTGCGGACGCGGCGTGGGCCGCGCGCTTCCGCGCCCAGCCGACCCGCATGCTGATCACCCAGGGCTTCATTTCGCGGCATGCCGATGGCGGCACCGCCATTCTTGGTCGCGGCGGCTCGGATACCTCGGCGGCGTACTTCGGTGCGCTGCTCGGTGCCAGCCGCGTGGAAATCTGGACCGACGTGCCGGGCATGTTCAGCGCCAACCCGCGCGATGTGCCCGACGCGCGCCTGCTGACCCGGCTGGACTATTACGAAGCGCAGGAAATCGCCACCACCGGTGCCAAGGTGCTGCACCCGCGCTCGATCAAGCCGTGCCGCGATGCCGGCGTGCCGATGGCGATCCTGGATACCGAGCGCCCGGAACTGCCGGGCACCAGCATCGACGGCAGTGCCGCGCTGGTGCCGGGGGTGAAGGCGATCAGCCGCCGCAACGGCATCGTGCTGGTGTCCATGGAAGGCATCGGCATGTGGCAGCAGGTCGGCTTCCTGGCCGACGTGTTCGGGCTGTTCAAGAAGCACGGCCTGTCGGTGGACCTGATCGGGTCGGCCGAAACCAACGTGACTGTGTCGCTGGATCCGTCCGAGAACCTGGTCAGCACCGACGTGCTGGCCGCGTTGTCGGCCGACCTGTCGCAGATCTGCAAGGTCAAGATCATCGTGCCGTGCGCGGCGATCACCCTGGTCGGACGCGGCATGCGTTCGCTGCTGCACAAGCTGTCGGATGTGTGGGCCACGTTCGGCCGCGAACGCGTGCACATGATTTCGCAGTCGTCCAATGACTTGAACCTGACCTTCGTCATCGATGAAGCCGACGCCGACGGCCTGCTGCCGATCCTGCATGCCGAGCTGATCGACAGCGGTGCCATGCCGGTCGAAGAAGGCGAGGTGTTCGGCCCGCGCTGGCGCGAGATCGCCGGTACCGTGCGTCCGCGCGACACCGCCTGGTGGCGGGGCCAGCGCGAGCACCTGCTGACCCTGGCCCAGGCCGGTACGCCGCGCTATGTCTACCACCTGCCCACGGTGCGTGCCCGCGCACGCGCGCTGATGGCGATCAAGGCCATCGACCAGCGTTACTACGCGATCAAGGCCAACTCGCACCCGGCCATCCTGGAGGTGCTTGAGCAGGAAGGCTTCGGTTTGGAGTGCGTGTCGCACGGCGAGCTCAAGCACGTGTTCAACACGCTGCCGACGCTGTCACCGCGCAGGGTGCTGTTCACCCCCAGCTTCGCCCCGCGTACCGAGTACGAAGCGGCCTTCGCGTTGGGTGTGACCGTCACCGTGGACAATGTCGAAGCGCTGCAGCGTTGGCCGGAGCTGTTCCGCAACCGCGAGCTGTGGTTGCGCGTGGACCTGGGCCGTGGCGAAGGCCACCACGCCAAGGTGCGCACTGGCGGCAAGGACTCCAAGTTCGGCCTGCCGATCGCGCGGGTGGATGAGTTCGTGCGCCTGGCCGGCGAGCTGGGTACCCGCGTGGTCGGCCTGCACGCGCACCTGGGCAGCGGGGTGGAAACCGCGCAGCATTGGCGCCTGATGTGCGATGAGCTGGCCGGTTTCGCGCGCCGCATCGGCAGCGTGGAAACCATCGACATCGGTGGCGGCCTGCCCATTCCCTACAGCGCCGACGATGAGCCCTTCGACCTGGACGCCTGGGCGATCGGCCTGGCCGAGGTCAAGGCCGTGCACCCGGCGTTCCGCCTGGCGATCGAGCCGGGCCGCTACCTGGTGGCTGAATCGGGCGTGCTGCTGGCCACGGCCACCCAGGTGATCGAGAAGGACGGCGTGCGTCGCGTTGGCCTGGATGCGGGCATGAACACGCTGATGCGCCCAGCCCTGTACGACGCCTGGCACGACATCGAGAACCTGAGCCGGTCGGGCGGGTACGCCGAGGCGGTGTTCGACGTGGTCGGCCCGATCTGCGAGTCCAGCGATGTGTTCGGCAAGCGCCGCAAGCTGCCGGTGTCCACCGCGCCGGACGATGTGATGCTGATCGCCGACGCCGGTGCGTACGGCTACGTCATGGCCAACACCTACAACCAGCGCGAGCTGCCGCGCGAGGACGTCATCGATGACGTGCCTTGACTGCTGCCTGCCGCCTTCTCAACCGGATACACCATGACTGCTTTCGATAAACACCAGGTTGCCGTTTTCCGCTTCGTCCGCTGCGATTTCGCTGCGGATACCGGCGTGGCGCACCTGGTCTACGCCTTCGACGACGGCCCCGAGCTGATCGAGACGGTGACCATCCCCGGCGCGCCCTTCGTGCTGGACGGCGCCCGCGCCGAGGCCGTGCAGCGCGCGCTGCGCCTGCTGCACCTCATTGCGGGCGTGAGCTACTACAAGGCCGGGGTGCCCGATCAGGTACGCATCGACGGTTACGCCATCGATGCAGCCACCGCGGCGCTGGTGGAGGACATCTACCTCAACGGCCTGGGCGAGTTCGCCTACCGCAACGGGCTGAACCTGCGCGGGCGCTTCCGCCTGCCGGCCGACGGCGAGGCCTTCGCGGCACCGGCCGTGGGCCTGCGCGAGCACGCGCTGGTCGCCATCGGCGGCGGCAAGGACTCGCTGGTCAGCATCGAAGCGCTGCGCGGATTGGGCATCGCCGAAACGGTGACGTGGATCGGCGGTTCACAGCTGATCCGTGCCTGCGCCGAACGCACCGGGCTGCCGACACTCAACATCGGCCGCGCGCTGGCCCCGGAGCTGTTCGAGTTGAACCGCCAGGGCGCCTGGAACGGGCACATCCCGGTCACCGCGGTGAACTCGGCGATCATGGTGCTGGCTGCGCTGCTGCAGGGCGTGGACCAGGTGGTGTTCTCCAACGAGCGCTCGGCCAGCTACGGCAGCCAGATTCCCGGCACGGGCGAGGTGAACCACCAGTGGTCCAAGGGCTGGGCATTCGAGCAGGCCTTCGGCGAGCACCTGGAAAAGCACGTCGCCGCCGACCTGCATTACTACTCGTTGCTGCGCCCGCTGTCGGAGCTGGCGGTGGCGCGCCAGTTCGCCAGGAGCGACTACTACGACGCGCATTTTTCCAGCTGCAACCGCAACTTCCACATTCTCGGCGAGCGCCCGGTGAACCGCTGGTGCGGGGTCTGCCCCAAGTGCCACTTCGTGTTCCTGGCGCTGGCTCCGTTCATGCCCAAGCCGCGCCTGGTGGCCATTTTCGGCCGCAACCTGCTGGATGATCCCGAGCAGGCCGGCGGCTTCGACGCGCTGCTGGAATTCCAGGACCACAAGCCGTTCGAATGCGTGGGCGAAGGCCGCGAATCGCGTGCGGCGATGGCCACCCTGGCCGCGCGTCCGGAGTGGGCCGAAGATGCGCTGGTGAAGCGCTTCGTGGCGCAGATCCAGCCGCAGCTGGATGCCACCGAGCTGCACATCGAACCGTTGCTGGTGCTGGAAGGCGAGCACCGTATTCCGGCGTCGATCTGGGAGCGCCTGCGTGCGAATTTCGCAGTTTGAGGGCAAGCGCGTTGCCTTGTGGGGCTGGGGACGGGAAGGGCGCGCCGCATGGCGCGTGCTGCAGCAGCGGCTGCCGTCGCTGCCGCTGACCCTGTTCTGCCCGGAGGCTGAAGCCGCCGACGCGCGCGCCGACGCGGGCGATGTGCTGCAGGTGCGTTCGGATGTGAGCGGTGAGGCCCTGGCGGCGTTCGAGGTGGTGATCAAGTCGCCGGGCATCAGCCCGTACGGTGAGGCAGCCTTGTATGCCGTCGCGCACGGCACGCAGTTCATCGGCGGCACCGCGCTGTGGTTTGCCGAACACGCCGATGCGCAGGGCATCGTGCGCGACACCGTGTGCGTCACCGGCACCAAGGGCAAGAGCACCACCACCGCGCTGCTGGCGCACCTGCTGCGTGCGTCGGGTGCGCGCACCGCGCTGGTCGGCAACATCGGCCTGCCGTTGCTGGAAGTGCTGGATCCGCAGCCCGCCCCGGATTACTGGGCGGTGGAGCTGTCCAGCTACCAGACCGGCGAAGTGGGACGCAGCGGCGCGCACCCGCAGGTGGCGATCGTGCTGAACCTGTTCCCCGAACACCTGGACTGGCACGGCAGCGAAACGCGCTACATCGAAGACAAATTGCGCCTGGTCACCGAAGGCGAGCCGCGCATAGCCGTGCTCAATGCGGCCGATCCGCACCTGGCGGCGCTGTCGCTGCCACGCAGCGAGGTGGTCTGGTTCAACCAGCCGCAGGGCTGGCACATGCGCGGCGATGTCGTGCACCGGGGTGAGCAGGCGGTGTTCGACACCGCGCATACGCCGCTGCCCGGTCGCCACAACCGCGGCAACCTGTGCGCGGTGCTGGCCGCGCTGGAGGCGCTGGGCCTGGACGCGGTGGCGTTGGCAGCGGCGGTGCAGGACTTCCGTCCGTTGCCCAACCGCTTGCAGACCATCGGCACGTGCGATGGCATCACCTTCGTCAACGACTCGATCAGCACCACCCCGCATGCCAGCCTGGCGGCGCTGGAGTGCTTCGCGGGGCGGCGTATTGCGCTGCTGGTGGGCGGACACGACCGCGGCTTGGACTGGCACGATTTCGTGGCGCACATGGCACACGACGTGCCACCGCTGGAGATCGTCACGATGGGTGCCAATGGCCCACGCATCCATGCACTGCTGCAGCCGCTGGCCGATGCCGGCCGTTTTGGCCTGCATGCCGCCGCCGACCTCGGCGAGGCGATGCAGGTGGCGCGCGCCGCCCTGGGCGTGCAGGGTGGGGTGGTGCTGCTGTCGCCGGGCGCGCCGAGCTATGGCGTGTACCGCGATTATGTCGCCCGTGGACGGCATTTCGCCGCGCTGGCCGGGTTCGATCCCGAGGCGATCACCGCCATCCCGGGGATAGGGATTTCGTAGAGCCGACCGTTGGTCGGCTGCCCTTGCAGGCAGAGCCACGCCATGCATGGCTGCGCGATCTGCGCCGAGAGCAGCCACGCATGGCGTGGCTCTACGCGGGTATGCGCGGCTTTCACCATCGGCAGCGATGGGACGGTCAGCCGTCTTCGTCGATGAAGGCGTAATCGCCGTCGATGAGCTGCTGCAGGTACGCATCGAAGTTCGGGGCGATCACCCGGTAGCTGTCCGGGTCGTGCAGGTAGCGCACCACCTGGCCGACTGTGCCGCCGGGGGCTGGATCGAAATCCAGGTACAGCACCGAGGTGCCGCCGTTGTTCATGCAGTGCGAGAAGCACAGGCGCTGGCCCATCGGCAGGTCGGCATCGATGCCGTCGCCCAGTATCTCCGCGTCCTCCTCGAGCCATTCTTCGTAGATCGAGCGGATGCTCTCGCCCCAGCGTTGCCACTGCGCACTGTCTTCGACGATCTGATCGGCCGAGCGCAGGTAATAGGGGTAACGCCCCTCCCCGACGTCCGAGCCCAGCATCAGCACCACCACCTCGCCCTTGGGGTAGGTGCGGAAATGGGTGCCGTCGACCCGGCCGAGCAGCACCAGCAGGCTCTCGGGCACCTGCGGCCAGCGCTCGCGCAGGCGCTGCAGATCGGTGCCGCTGGCGCCCTCGGTCCAGGCCCACATCGGCGCATCCTCTTGGGGCAGGCGCGGTAGCAGGCCGGCGAGGAAGCGATCAACCAGGGTCATGCGGGGCATTCCTTACGCGGGGGGCGGCCAGCCTGCCAGATCGGGGGCGCGTACGTCGAGCCGTTGACGGGCGGGCTTTGCGATCCGTTTCGAGGCGCGGAGCGATTTCCGTGCCCGGTGCGGCGAAAGGGTCACTGAGCGAAGGGCAGCCGACCAACGGTCGGCTCTACACGGCGTCGTCAGGTGGCCGGCATACACTCGGGGTTCTTTCTGTCGGGAGCAGACGCATGAACAAGCAATGGCGGTGGGGTGCGGCGGTGCTGTTGGGCATGACGGCGTTGCCCGCGCTGGCGGCGATGCAGGCCAAGCCCGTGGAATGGACGCAGGATGGCACCACCTTCAGCGGCGTGCTGGTTTACGACGACAGCGACACCGACACGCGCCCGGGGCTGGTGATGGTGCCGAACTGGAAGGGCGTGAATGACTCGGCCATCGCCAAGGCCAAACAGCTGGCCGGCGATGACTACGTGGTGCTGGTGGCCGATGTGTACGGCAAGGGTGTACGCCCGAAGACCGACGCCGAGGCCGGGCCGGTGGCGACCAAGCTGCGCAATGACCGACCGGTGCTGCGCGCGCGGGCGCTGAAGGCGATCGAGGTGCTGAAGGCACAGGTCGGCAAGGCGCCGCTGGATGCCAGCCGGATCGGCGCGGTCGGGTTCTGCTTCGGCGGCACCACCGTGCTGGAAATGGCCCGGGCGGGGGCGCCGCTGGCGGGCGTGGTCAGCCTGCATGGCGGCCTCGGCTCGCCGCTGCCGGCCAAGGCCGGTGGCACGCATCCCTCGGTGCTGGTGCTCAACGGGGCTGACGACAAGAGCGTCAGCAAGGACGATATCGCCAGCTTCGAGCAGGAAATGAACGCGGCCAAGGTTGATTGGGAGTTCACCAACTACAGCGGGGCCGTGCACTGCTTCGCTGAAGCGGACGCCAACAGCCCCCCGGGTTGCCAGTACAACGAACGGGCTGCCAAGCGCGCGTGGAAGACGCTGGATGAGTTCTTCGAAGAGCGATTCGAGACAAAACGCCGGTAGCGCCGACCGTCGGTCGGCTGSAACGCGCAGGGCGCGGTGCATSTATCGGTGATCGTGGTGCGGGCGCGAAGAGCAGCCGACCAACGGTCGGCTCTACGTGWCAGGGACCACATCGCCCCGGCGGTCGGCCCGTACGAACGMTCCSGTAGAGCCGACCGTTGGTCGGCTGCAACGCGCAGGGCGCGGTGCATSTATCGGTGATCGTGGTGCGGGCGSGAAGAGCAGCCGACCAACGGTCGGCTCTACGTGTCAGGGAYCACGTCGCCCCGGCGGTCGGCCCGTACGAACGCTCCGGTAGAGCCGACCGT